>NZ_JBIMLI010000024.1:0-45639 GCF_051859755.1 Limnospira sp. | reverse complement strand
CGTGGTTGAAAGCCCGCATTCGCCATTGTATTGAGCAGTTTGATTCTCTCCATGATGCCATGGATTCCGTTCTCAAAGCTGCGTCCTAACCACCTTGACTAATACTATACATCAGGAGCCGTGTGCTGGGAAACTCGCAAGCACGGTTTTGAATTGGAGTTGGGGAAGGCGACTTCCCTTTCGACCATAACTGCTTATTGATTAACCCGTCAATAATTAAGATTTGTTGCTAAGGGATATGCGCTAATTATCCTGTGTGTTAAGACTTAATGAAGTGTATTTTGTGCGCAACGATACCACTATCGGGTTGAGCGATATCACGCGATAGTAGTCAGGATAAGGGTTTACAGTAAACGGGTGTGGTAGGACTCGAACCTACGACAAACGGCTTAGAAGGCCGCTACTCTATCCAGCTGAGTTACACACCCAGGCAAGTCTTGCATTTTACCTGAAGTTGACACCTATAGTATCAACTAGTATCAACCTAAATCAAGTAAACTCAAGTCCCAAGGCTTGATCATCAATGGACACGTGTAGATGATAACATAAAAGCGATCGAGATTGACAGTTGACTGGCAAAAATTATCTGGGATGATTAAGTTTGCCACATTGGAGATTATAGCGCCATGGGTTCAACAAGCACTACAATAACAAACACGAGCCGACCTGCAACTCTGCCAAGAGTAGGTACATAGTGTTATGTTTATTCTGAAACGACAGGATGTTGAGATCTCCACGATCCAACACCCCAATCGGGATCAACAGATTCCCATTCTCTATTATCAAGGGCAGACGTTCCGTCTGATGAAGGTTTTTACTGTTCAGCAAGAAAACGAAGCCAGAGCTTATTGGCGAGACTTGACTGATAACAAGGGTAAAGCCTGCGTACTACTCGAAGAACCAGAACGCTATAGTGTTTGGGGTAAAGTTCGCCTTGAACAACTCGGTAGTGAGGGGGGTGGAGGTACTGATGCTAAGGTATCAGGCCTCATTCGCGCTTCTCTATTGGTCTTACAAGCAGTTTACTTTGATGTTGAGGATTTATTGGGGTCAAGACAAGCTGTAGCCTTTGAAAAGGATCTGCTCAAGATTCTTCAAAAAGGTAAATTTCCCGCCCATGATAACTCAGAGGCGGTCAAAACTCTTTTGACCAAAGACCCCCTGGAAAGTTTACAAATTCCTTCCTGGAATGAAAATAACCTGAAAACATTGCTAGAAGAAGTTTACCGTCTGGGTAAGAGCTACTTCGGAAATACTAGCTTTGCAGAAGGCTTAGATGAAGTTCTACAGGACTTGGCCCAAGAAGACCGGGATTCATTTATCAGTTGGCTGGGTGAATCTACTCTGGGAAATCTCTGGGAGATAAGTTAAGTAATGTTAGGATTTTTTGGTTTTGGTATCTAAATATGGGAGGCTCGAATTGAGATTAGTTTTTGAATGAGTATTCTTGGGCAAATCTATTGCGATCTGGTTTAGTAATGGTTTTCAACTGTAGATTTCTTGTTATTGTATCGCTATGAGTAGCACGTCACAACAAAAATCATCGGTTATATCATCTCTGGTATCTCCGCAAAATCTGCTGATATTTGGCATCACCTGGGTGGTTCTGGCTCTGTTGTTCTTCCTGCTGTTTAGTGTAAGTGCGCCAGGGGAAGAACGACCTTTATGGTATTCCGTTGGCACTTATATCTTTGAATTGGGTGCTTTTCTGATGGCTGCACTGGTTTGCTATAGAAATTGGCGTAGCCCCCAAATGGTCAGCGGACGCAATGTCTGGCTGGGAATTGGTCTAGGATCACTGTTTTATTTTATGGGAGGTTTACTATTTGGTTTATGGGAACTGGTATGGAACCTTGACCCGGTGGTTTCCCTAGGGGATGGGTTCTATGTCCTCAGCTATTTGTTGTTTGGCTGGGGAATGGTTACGGCGGTGACTTCTAAACGCCTAAATCTGGAGGTTTGGCAGTGGGCGACTCTGGCTGGTGTGGCGATCGCTGGTATAACTTTGGCAACCTGGGTAGCTGATCCGTCATTTTTTGGGCTGTTAGGGACTACTGAAGAACCCCCGGGTCAGGAACAGATAGTCACTACCCCTAATGGAGTGGCTATGGTTGATGAAGCCATGGCTGAGGAGGAAGAAGAAAGTACGGCCCCAGATTGGGTGCTGGCAGTTGATGCTAAACTTGAACCTCTGGGATTTTGGCTGAATTTGTTTTACATCTATGGTGATGTGGTGTTGCTGATTCTAGCAACTGCCCTGATTCTGGCTTTTTGGGGAGGGCGCTTTTCTCAGTCCTGGCGTATGATAGCCTTTGCTATCTTCTCGCTGTATGTGGCGGATACTTACTTTAAATGGTCTGATTCTCGGGTCGAAATTGAGTATGAAAGTGGCAACTTGCTAGAAGTGTTTTTTGTCTTTACTGGCATTTTGTTTGTGATCGGTGCGGTCCTAGAATATGACATATCAACTCGTTCTCGCCAAAGCCGACGTAGACGCACCAGCAGAGGCTAGAATGAAAGTTGATATGTCTAGTTTTGTCGCTGGATTTTTCAGAGAACTTCAAGTTTTGATGTTCCTAATCGTTCAAGAAAATCTGTAGAGAAAATTAGCCAAAGAGGCGATCGCACTTAGAGGGATCCCTTCTAAGCCTGTGGAAATTAACTCCAATGTCCAATTTAGACCAAATCTGATGACATCCTCAAAACTTTCTGACTCCCAAAAACAGGAAATCGTTAGGCTTTATCAAGATGTACCGGAGGAAACGACCATCACCCTAGCGGAAAAGTTCGGGGTGAGTAGTTCTACGGTAAGGCGTATTCTACAAAGTGCCGTCCCACGGGATGTTTATGATGTTCTAACTCATCAGAAGCAACGGTTACGAAATCAGAAAAAACCCCAACTCAAGGATAGCAGATCTGAATTTACTGATGGGGAGTCTCAAGCATTGGAATCTGAGGATTCTAAGTTAGATTCTGATGCTACGACGGAGGTCTGCCTGCGGAAACGCTCATCTGTGTTAGAACCTGAGACTGTAGAAGCCACGCCAGATTCAAATTCTGGGGAAACTACCCGTGCGCCGTTGCGGGAACAACCCAATTTGAAAACTCCAAATGATGAGATGGAGGAGTTGATCACACCGGAGTTGTTTTCTGGGGAAGAATTTAGCGATTTTGAGGATGATGAGGATGAGGATGAGGATGAGGATGAGGATGAGGATGAGGATGAGGATGAGGGTTATGGGGACAATGATCAGGATTTGTTCGATCGCCCCCTTACCCCTGATGCTAACAGCTTAGTTCAAATTCTCCCCCTGACGGAGGCTGAGTTACCTAAAATTTGCTATTTGGTGATTGATCGGGCTTCGGAACTGATTGTTAAGCCTTTGAAGGCTTTTGCGGAGTTAGGACGTATCCCGTCGGAAGAAATTCAGGAAAAAACTCTACCTGTTTTTGATAATCATCGGGTGGCTAGTCGGTTTTCGGCACGCAATCAGCGGGTTTTTAAGGTTCCTGATGGCAGGTTAATACAAAAAACAGCCCCCCATTTGCAAGCGAAGGGAATCACTAGGTTGTTGATTGACGGTCAGGTTTATCACTTTTGAGTTGGGTTAATTTAGGGAACAGGAAACAGCTTTCACGCGCCCGGTTTCCTGTTCCTATTGTTGAGGAGTTAGTTAATTGGCTTGATCGCTATTCTAACGAACACTACTAGGAACAACACGACCAGGACCACGACCATTACCGGGACCACCACCGGGACCACGACCATTACCGGGACCACCACCAGGACCAGGACCACGACCCTGACGTTCCCCCATTCTTTCTTGGAGTTGCGATCGCTGTTCTGGGGTGAGAACTTCCCGCATTTCTAACATGGTATCGAACCGCTGGTCACTCAAGGCGCGACTCAACTCTTGGATTCTTTGACGCTGTTGGCGCAATTGTTCTGGACTGGCGTTGCTTTGTTGTAGCGATCGCATTTGTTCCCGACTGGCTTGGAGTTCCTGGCGTTGACGCTCTGAGGAAGTGGCGGCGCGATCGCGAATTGCTTGCATCATCTCCTGTTGTTGGGGGGTTAGGTTCAGACTATCAAAGCATTGACCTTTACGGGGACCAGCAAAAGCGGCGGTGGTAGTTATGGGGACAATTAAGGCGGTAGCAGCCATTAGAGAAAATAAGCGTTGCATATTCATAATCTATAATCCGGGAATATCTTTGAGATTATCGACTCGGTTTGAGCTTTAATCTCATTGTAGGTAGATACAAGCTGCGATCGCCTCGATCAGAATACCCAAATCATGATAGGTCAAAGGTAACGGTTTCTGATAGTCCTAAAGTACCAAAAGAGATATCCGGGGGGGTTGGCTGCTCGTGAAAAATATTTTGGGTCGTCGGAGTTTTCCAGTACCTTTGCTGCTGTATTTAGAGTGGGTGCTGTTGGCGATCGCCCTGTTAACCGCCTTTAGCCCCCCTGTCATCCACAGTCCCGGACAACAGGGACAGGGACACAGGATTCACCGTCACATCCACAGACCAGAAACTATAACGGATAATCAACAGAGGCGATCGGGGTATGGCGCGCGCCAGAGAAACCGGAATTGGGGACACTACCGCAGTCGTCGGTTTCCCCTGGGGATTTTGGTTAGTATTGGGAGTTTGGGTCTCATGGGGTTGAGATTACCTGAGCGATCGCGCACACCTGCGATCCGGTGGGTATATATCGCCTGTGGGTTTACCTTTAGTTGGTTGGCGGTGGTATTTGGGGGGCGGGGGGTGAGTTTTTTATCCGCCCTGTTGCTAGTCGTGGTTATTCGCGCCTGTCTGTTATTTTCCTGGCGCGATCGCATTGCGGTCGCTATTTTTGCCTATGGCTTATTTCTGCTGTGGGTATTTCTGCGCCTGAGACCCCTGGCTGGTAATTGGGCTGATCCAATTCAGGGGCTAGTATTGACTCTGACTTTTAATTCTAGTGTTTTATTTGGGTTAGTATTACTGTTTGTTTTATTGTTAGTAGGAGCGCTATTATCAGAGCAAGAAAGTCGCCAGAAATTGGCGGAAGCGAATCAACAGTTAAGGGAATATGCTATGTTGATTGAGGATAGGGCAATTAGCCAAGAACGTAATCGCATCGCCCGAGAAATTCATGATTCTGTAGGTCATCATTTGACTGCCCAAAGTATTCAATTGGAAAATGCGGCTCTATTTATCGCTGAGGATAAACAACGGGCTGCCCGACATCTTCAACAGGCTAGGGAGTTGGGGAAGGAAGCCTTAAAAGAGGTGCGGGCATCGGTGAAATCTTGGCGATCGCATCCTCTAAAACAGTCTTTTTTGCAGGCACTATCACAGCTAATTTCCGAGTTTGAGGCGACTACATCAGTCCCGGTAGCATCTAATTTACAAATCCCGGATACATTACCCCTTGATATTTCTATCGTTTTATATAGGGTCATTCAGGAGGCTTTGACCAATATATCTAAGCACGCCCAAGCCACAAAAGTAGATTTATTTTTATTAGAAAATAGCCGAGAATTTGCTCTGAAAATTGAGGATAATGGCTGCGGGTTTAATCCTGCCCAAAATACCACGGGATTTGGCTTGCAAGGTATGGGGGAAAGGGTGATGGCTGTGGGGGGTCATTTCGACTTAAACAGTTCTCCCGGTGAAGGGTGTAAAATTGAAGTAAAAATCTGGAAAAATCAGCATCATGATTCGAGTTCTGTTGGTTGATGATCAGGGGATTATTCGGGAAGGGTTACGGAGTTTATTAGAGGCGAAACCAGACTTGGAAATAGTGGGAGAGGCTGAGAATGGGAAATTGGCGGTGGAATTAGCCTTAAAATTAAAGCCGGATGTGGTGTTAATGGATGTGCGAATGCCAATTATGGATGGGGTGGCGGCGATGCGATCGCTTGCTGAACAACAGCCGGAAATTAAGGTTTTGGTATTAACGACTTTTGATGATGATGAATATGTCACCCAAGCTATGGAATCCGGCGCTAAAGGATACCTATTAAAGGATACACCTTCCGATGAACTAGCGCAAGCTATTCGGGCAGTGTATAAAGGATATACACAGTTAGGACCGGGTTTATTTGAGAAGGTGATGGCTGCTAGGTCTAAGGCTTCTAGGGATGAACCTTTACCAGATAATTTACAAGATTTAACTCCTAGGGAATTGGAGGTTTTGCGGTTAATTGGTAAGGGTTACAGCAACCGAGAAATTGCCCAGGAGTTATTTATTAGCGAGAGAACTGTGAAAAATCATGTTTCTAGTATTTTAAGCAGTCTGAATTTACGCGATCGCACTCAGGTGGCTTTACTGGCTAATCAATACCCAATTCTGTCTGATCATCAACCTCCCCCATAATTGACTCTGAGATACTATAAATCCCCGTGCTAGGCTTCCCTGTCAGAAGTGGCGATCGACTCCCAAAATAGTAAAATCGTGCTAAATTAATCATCATAACTTTACCAATAATCATTATAACTATGACTAACTATATTGTTGTCAAGGGAACATCAGGCATTGGTAATCGTGTTTTTGCAGTAGCTACCGGGATTTTATATGCTCAGTTGAGTGGTCGTCAGTTAGTAGTTGATTGGCGAGATGGGAGTTATTCTAATAGTGGAACTAACTTATTTTTCCGGTATTTCGACTGTCCCGTAGCACAGTCCGTAGAAGTGTTACCCGCCACCGATTCGATTTATCCTACCCATTGGCAAAATAAACTTAATCGGTCTTTGGGTTCTGTAATCAATGAGTCGGGTCTTAGTTGCTATAAAGACTTGTCCTTTGATGTGTCTCGTTTGGATTATACCGAAACTATTATAGTGTTGTCCGCTTATACCCATAAAATTGGTTTTATGCGCCCTTTATTTACTGGGTCAGCTAGTCGTTTTGCCTCAATGAATAATCTGGAAATTCTCCAGTTGGTTTTGCAGTCTAACCTCAGCTTAAAAGAGGACATTCGGTTACAGGTTGAGGAATTTAAACGAGAATATTTTGCCGATTATATGATTGGGGTGCATATTCGTTACTCCGATATGAAAGTGCCTTTATCAGAGGTAGAATCATCTCTGGCATCAATCATCAGGTCGGTTAAGTCAAAACACCCTAACTATAAGATATTTGTAGCCACCGATTCTCAAGAGGTGCTGTCTTCATTTAAACAGAAATTTCCGGTTATTATCTCAACTAATAAGTGGTTTTCTGCTTCGGGAAAACGACTGCATCAAAATCCCGAAGAATGCGAGGACTTAATTCAAAATGGCATTGAGGCTCTGGTAGATTTAGATTTGCTGGCTGCTTGTGATGAGTTACTATTTGCATCCCGCTCATCTTTTGGTTTATTGTCGAGTATGTTAATGGATAAACCCCAGGCTATTCGCCATGATATTGATACCCAAAAACCACTAATCAAACGAGTTCAACTCAAGCTAAAAAATCTAGCCAAGAAGCTGAAGATTGGGGGGTAAATCAACGATCACAAAATCGACGATAGCCAATTATAGAAGTCAGTGGCTGATGATTACTGCTTCTATAGCTTGAGGCAGTTGGGGGGAGAGTTGATGAACACTATTATAATGAGGGTGTCAGGTTGAAGGGTTGGTGAAATTCCCCAGAGGAGATTCTAAATTTTCTGGACTTCTACCCTGGACTGTAATTGGGGATGTTCACAAAAATTTACATAACTTGTGCCTGAATTTGCGTAATTTCTCGATGCTGCGCCGATAGGATAGTAGAGATAGAAGAGTTCAGGGTATCTGGGATGATCAAAAATTTGGCGATCGTCGGTGGTTCTTGTCTGTTGGGAGGTGCGGCTGTATTCTTTATTTCCCCATCCCGAGACGCTTGGAGTACCATCTTCGGAAGTACATTGGGGGGATTAGGGGGTGCAACAGTTACTATTGAAAGCATCAAAAAATCTAGCAAAGAAGTCATCAAAACTCAACAGCAAATCCAGGATTTAAAACAAGAACATCAACAGCTATTAGCAAAAGTCCAAGAAATCCAAGATAGACACAATAAATTGACCCAACAATTGAGTCGCGCACAAGGTCAGCTAACTAATAAAAGGCATGATTTAAATAATCTGCAAAACAGAGTTCAGGAAATTGAACAGCAAGAACAGGATTTAAAAGTTCGCCTAGAGAGACTCAGAATCAGCAATCCCCAATTAGAGACGTTAGAACAAATGGCAGCTCAAATCGGAGAATTGAGCCAAAATAAAAGCGGATTAGAAGGTGAAATTGCTGCTCTAAATTCCCAGTTACAAGAGTTAGCGAATCAACGAAATTCCCTCGCCCAAATTGAAGTGCAATATCACGCTAAAAAGGCTGAATTACAGGAACTCACAGAGCAAATTCAAGCTAGGACAGAGTCACTGCAAACCCTTCAGACTCGACAAGGGGAGTTGGAAGTTATCAGAGCGAGTTATGATGCTTTATCTGCTGAACAGCAACACTTGCAAACCAGAATCGAGCAGCTACGTCCAGAAATTCAGCGTTTGGAAGGTGAAAAGCAACGAATTTTACAGGTGATTCAGCAACACCAACAAGATTATCAAGAAATTGAAAATTTAAGAAGGCAAATCAGAAATCTGAATGCTGAAATTCGCAGAAAAATGCTGGATTTACAAGATATAGAGCATAACATAAATACGGCTAATATAACTATGAATGGCTTGCGAGTTAAAAACGCTCAATTACAAGAGGAAAAACAGAGACATCAAGAAGAGATTGATGGTTTGAAAGGAGAATTAGAAAATCTCAGTAATAGCACTGAAGTGGCGATGAAGGCGCTCAAGGATAAGTTGTGGAATCATTTGCCGACACCACCATGGAATATCGGCAATAGCGGAGATATAGAAAAGCAATTTTTACAAAGTTTTACAGCATTCCTGAACTTACAAGGATTGACATTTACTCGGCGGGTAGTCAATGCTTTTCACACTTCTTTAAAAGTGCAGGATATATCGGCTTTAGTGGTTTTGGCGGGGATTAGTGGGACTGGAAAAAGTGAACTTCCCCAAAGGTATGCTGATTTTATTGGCGCACAGTGTTTGACTTTGGCGGTGCAACCCCGTTGGGATTCTCCGCAAGATTTGCAAGGGTTCTACAATTATATCGAAAAGAAATTTAAACCGACGGATTTGATGCGGGGTCTGTATCAATACAATCATGACAATCAGATGCAAAATCGAATCGTTATCGTGTTGCTAGATGAGATGAATTTAGCGCGAGTTGAATATTATTTCAGTGATTTTCTTTCTAAGTTAGAAAGCCGTCGTTCGGGGGACACTTATTTAGAGATTGATTTGGGAAGTTTGCCGCTGAGGGAGGAAGAACGTCGCCTGAAAATTCCAGAAGAGTTTTTGTTTGTGGGGACGATGAATGAGGATGAAACGACCCAAACTTTATCGGATAAGGTGCTAGATAGAGCGAATGTTTTAACTTTTGGTAAGCCAGAAAATTTGAAGCTACGGGAAGACGGTAACAACAGTCCTGGGGTTAATAGACCTCAAGGTTATTTGGATTATGAAAAGTTTAAGGCTTGGAGAAGAAGACCACAAGTTAATTCTCCTGTGGTTCGCAAAGTTAAAGAATATTTGGATAGAGCCAATAATGTGATGGAGAAAATTGGACATCCTTTTGCTCATCGTGTTTATCAAGCTATCACTCAATATGTGGTTAATTATCCGGGAGTTTCTGAGGTTAACTCGGCTGAGTTTCGCTATGCTTTGGCTGACCAATTTGGACAGAAGTTATTGCCGAAATTGCGGGGGTTGATGATTGATGATTATCACGAAGAATTGGAGGAGATGAAACAATTGATTGAGCAATTGGGGGATGAACCTTTGACTAAGGCTTTTGAAAAGTCTAGGAATAGTTCGACGGGTCAATTTGAGTGGAAAGGTTTGATTTATCCAGAGGAGTAGGGAACAATGCAAATTTATCGGAGTTTATTCGCGTATCTGAATGGCGCTAATCCTGTGGCTAATAATCAGGTTTTACAGGTGCGCGATCGCCCCATTATTTTGGCAAATGAAGCCGAAAATTTGACCGGTAAAGAAGCGATCGCTCTCGGTGGGGGATTGTATGAAATTGCTTTTCCTTATTTGGAAATCTCTGACCTGGAACATCAGAATAATAGATTGCTATACGAGTTGACTTTGGAGCCGACTTCGGTGATAATTAAGGTGGCTGATGAGGTGTGCGATCGCGATAATTGTGAGGACGAAAGCCAATCGAAAATCTGGGAGGAAAAATTAGGCGATCGCTTTGATGATACCGTCTCCAGATGCTTACCAGTTTTGACGGGTTTGTGGGAAAACTTGGTGTCGGAAAAATTGGGAAACCAAGCCAGAGTTCGCCTCCTAGATTTACCAAACCAAGATGCTAAAATTCAAGATGCACAAAAACCTTTAATTATCACGTTGCAAAATCGCTATGAATTAAACCAAAAGCTACAAACCATTACTCCCAAAATGCGGCAACAACTGCGACGTAGAGCGGAATTAACCCCCATCGGACGCATTCAAGAAATGGACGCTTATTGCTTGCGAGATTATACGCGCCGTCCTGGCAGAAATGCTGCGGAAAAAGGGGGTTCCCGTCAACAGTTAATGGCGATTAGACGCTATCAAGATTATAACACACCGGAAAATAAATTGCTGATTTATTTTGTGGGTAAAATATTATATTTAGAGTCTACGCGCTTAAGTTCAGAATATGCCACAGATAACCGCAGTTTTAGCAAATCAATTAAGGTATTTAAAAATCAAACCCACGTCCGGGAAATTCTCAGAAAGTTGAGACAATTTCAACTGCTAAAACCCAATTATGTTTTGCTTCAACATCCAATTTATAATAGCTTCTATCGCGCCTATCTGGATTATCTTGCCAAAAGAAAGGAAAAGCAAAAAATCTGGGGTTTTCGGAATCAGTTATTCGCTGACGTTATCGGTATCTGTTTGTTGATGGCATTGACCAAATTAGCAAATTTTTATGTAGATCCCACCGCCGAATTATGGCGGCAAACGGTTCCCGAAAAAGGACGTTATTTCAGCCAAAAAAATGAAGAAAATCTGAAAATTCAAGTTTTCTTAAAAGACAAAGTTTATAATTTTAGGGTGGAAAAACCGGATAATATTAGCTTGGGAGATTGGCTGTTAAACCTAGAAATTCATGATTTGAGGTCAGCGAGTCTGACCACTCGGACAATTAAAATCCCGATTTGGGTGTTTTGGTATGGTCCCAGTAATGAGATGATTTTGGAAGGTATTAACTATCTGAAAAGCCAACAACAACAGCAACCAGAGATTAAAACCGCACTGATTTTTTACTTGCAGATTTCTCCCCATAAATTTTTGTCGGAGATACCCAATTCATGGAATTTTGAGAACCCCAGAAAAGTTTGGCTGATGCAAACTCCTAATTTTCTCGCGGAGGACGGTTTGACGCAGACGGTTAATATGATGTCTGGCTTTATTAAAGGTTTAATTAATCAATTAACGGATAATGAATGAACAACAGTTTTGGTCGCATTTAGACAGATTACTAAATTCTAAACAGGTATCGCGGTCAATGATACAGGCGATACAGCAACGGTTATCGCAGCTACGAAATCAACCGACATTACCGCTAAAGTTAATTGTAGAAACAGTTGGTGCTGGTGGGGTCTATTTGCGACCAGAATCAGGTCTAAATTTTCCCAGTATTACTCCGGTATATTCGCTGACTGGTCATCAGGAAATCGCTTTAGAAATGGGTCTTTCAAATAGTGCGATCGCCTTAATTTCTGGCCCTCCCGCCACCGGAAAAACCCGCATTGCTGCCAGTTTAGCTGATGCGGCTATAAACCACGAAAAGCGAATTTTAATCCTGAGTTATTATCCCACTGTTCTCGATGCTTATGAAAAATTACCCGGCTATCCATTGCGGCTGAATCAATCTGAAAGTCATCAAAACTCCATCGCTGAACAACTGCGAAATCATCACTTATATCAGCCAAAGATGGACTATTTACCCGCCTACTATCTGCCAGATTTGGAATTGGCAAAACTGCGAACTCCCGCCAAACTGGAAACCTGGTTGCCGCGAATTGAAAATAAATCTCACGCGGAAATTTCCCAGCTTCTCCAACGGGAATTTCCCGATTTAACCCCAGCTAGGCGGGATATCGTCGCCATTCAACTGCAACGGCTGACTCCCTTACTCAAACAACAACTCAGCCTCAGTCAACTGTTCGGAAGTCTCCCAGAAACGGAAATCGAACAATTAGCGAAACAGTTGGCAAATAGTCCCCAAATTCCCATCTTGGCAACGGCTAGAGAGTTTTTTGATGTAGCAAATCAATCCCTATGGGAAAGTAAGTTTGACTTGGTAATTGTGGAAGAATCTCAATATTTAAGCTGGGATGAATTGATTTTATTGGCAGGTTTAACTCAAAAATTAGTCTTGTTTGGCGACGAAACCCATACTTATATAAGTCAACGCAATGCCAACACCTTAACCCGCGTTGATGCCTTTTCCTTTCTCTCTCACCATTTACTACCAGCTTATTCCTATAAACTAACTCAACAGTTTCGCTTGCATCCAGAAATTGCGGTTCCTGTCTATTCGCTAATTTCTAATGACTGGATTCAAACTTACACGGAACCTATATACTATAATTTACCGTCCTTAAATCATCGCTTAGTTTGGCAAGATGTTCCCCAAACAACCGAAATTCAAAACATCTCAAACTGCTTAAAAAATTTACCTGACAATCGAGAAGATATCGGCATCATTGCCACGTCGGAAGGAGAACGAGAACGGTTAATTCAGGAATATCCGCAATATTTTATCGACACGATTGATAATTGGAGAGGGAAAGAGAGAAAAATTGTGGTTTTTTGCTGTAGTGGAGAACCTCAAAATGTGAAGTGGGAACAAACAAAAATTGCCTTAACTCGCGCCAAAGATTATTTGATTATGGTGGGAGACTTTGAGCGATGGCGACCTAATTCGCCGTTGCAAAAATTAGCAGTTACTCGATTAAAAAGCACAGAAAGGACGGTAATTTTATCATGAAAGTTGAATGTCAATTTAAAGGAATATTTTATCGTCAATCTCCCACGCCGTTGGGGAGTAGCATCTCTATGGCTGAATTGTTGCGGGAGGTTGAAGCTGTTGCTACTCAAACCCAGAGGCGGACTCCTCGGCTTTTGCGAGAATCTTTTGGTTTGGATTTTGTGCCTAATTCTGTATTAATTGAATTATTAAAACAGTTGCATCAAGTGACTAATGACAATGAATTATATCAATTGTCGGGGTTGCAACTTTTAAATCCCCAGGTTTCCAGGAATCTTCCCCCTCCCCAATTTTACGAGTATAAATTTGTCAGTTACGGGGAAGAAGCACAATTTTCGCTACAACCGGACGATCGCCAAATTCCCATTTTTCCTTATCAAGAGTCCCAACAGGAGGGAATTTATACGTTAATTTTAAATAGCGATCGCCATCCAAATTTATCTCCCCAACTGTCTGAGAAGATCTGGAAAGAGGCGATCGAGACTTGGGAAAACTTGGAAGATTCCGCCAAAATAGATTATTTTTTGACCTCCATATCCGGCGCAGCTAGGGTCACTTTTTCGCCTCAATTATCGCTGACGGTTGAATTGGCGGAACTTTCCTCCTCTCTACAGCAAGCGATTCAATTCCTGCAAAAACGGGAAGATAAACCACCCGAAGATATCGCCGATTTGGTGGAAAAATATAGATGCGATCGACAAATCAAAATCAGTCATTTTCCCAACCATCTTCAACCCCAACCCAGTTTTTCACCCGCCCAAAAGTTTGTTATTAAAAGACAATATCATAATTACATCACCCAAATTATTAATAAATCCGCAGAATTTTTGCTAATATCTAGCTATATCATTGAGGCGGAAGATGTCGTTGAAATGATTTGTCAAAAATCTGAACAACTCTCTCAAGGGGTGTGGATTCTCACCGATTTAAGAGACGAAGTAATTGATAGAATTGACAGTCAAGTGGAGTCCAGACAACAATTACCAATCAGTTACCAAAGGTCCGACCAAAACAAGGTAAGGTGTCTGCGGAAATTGTTGGGAACCAATACCCATAAGCTACAAATTAGAAGCGGAAAATTTCACTTAAAAACCTGTATTTCTGAACAATATGCTTATCTGGGTTCCTGCAATTTGACCGCCGGAAGTTTAAAGCGAAATTTAGAATCAGGGATGATTTGGAGAAATACCCCCTTACATTCCCAACTGATTCAAACATTCGGTCACTTTTGGGATAACCACACCCAAGATGATATCATCGTTTCTGGTAATGTGTTGACCTTGCGTTCCATTCCCCGTCCCTCTCAATCCCAAATTATTTCTAATCCTCAGCTTTTAAATCCCCGCCAATACTATCAAGATTTACTCAACGAACTCCGCGAGTTTCGGGGAAATATCGTTATCATCAGTCGCAGCTTTCGACCTACGCCCGAATTAAGAGAACTTTTAAAGTTATCACAAACGCAAGTTGTTATTGATAGCCAAATGAATAGCCAAGATGCTGATTTTAACATCAGAATTATCGATTATTGCCATGCTAAAATAACCCTACTTCACGATAAAGTTGCCTATATCGGAGGTGTCAATTTTAACTTTTCTAGACGTAGCTTTGATTTGCACGATTTAATGTATAAAACGACCGAATTACAAGAGATTAAGCAAATTTTCAATTCTTTAACCAATCAGGAAAATTAATGATCATGACAACGCGATTATTTAATTTGGAATCTTACGTTGACTGCTGTCAATATGCCAACCAATTTAACAAATCCATAGACAGCTTAACTCCCTCCCCTGGAGATTTACCGAGAGGCTATAAAAACTTGATTAAAGATTATGGCAATTCTCACTATTTGAATCAACCCATTTTTACAGAAAATTATCCGTCAAGGTTGACCCTTCAAACAACAGCAGCGACTTGGATGGGAACCCCGTTATCCGCTGGGGAGACTCCACGACTGTTTATTATTCCCGATACTATCGACTTATTAACTCTTAGTACCAGTCATTTTTTAGCCTCCCAAGAAGCCTATTTATATAGTAGTGCTTATCATTACTGGAATAATTATTCTCTTTGCCAAAAAAGCCGAATAACTAGACCTCTGTTGTTCTTGAATTTAGATAACTGGGTTAGTCGGGAAATGATTACGATTGAAATGAATAATAATATCCCCATTTTGAAGCATCAAACTCCGATTAAACATCAATTTAATTTGAATCCCCTCGACACTTATCAGTCAATATGTAAAGATTTGGCATCAGCAATTTTGCAAAATAATTTTCGGATGTTAGCGAATCAATCACAGACCATTAAACATCTGGCGAATTACTTGCAAAAAGTCGCATTTTTTCAGCAACATATTATCAATCAACAAAATATCATCTTTGTTGGTGAAATCTGGCATCAAGATCGCATTTTTTATAAAAAGGTGACGGTATCTCGCCAGACAATCAGAGAAATTATTTTAAACCGAATCGATTTAACTCAGATTCAAAACCTCATCCAAACTTATCCCCAATATCAATTTGTTTTAGTTTCTCAATATCATCCATTCATCGAATCTCAAGTCCAATCTTTGCTTCCCGGAGTGATTTTTGTTTCTAGCCAGCTTCGAGAATTTGACCGCATTTGGCAATACAAGCAGAATCATGGGTCAAGATTTCCTCTGTTTGGAATTTACCTAGATAAAATCGAGTTTAAGATTGCTATTGAGGGTCAAGAGAGGTGGATTCAACTGACGGAAGGCGATATTATTTCCTATGAAGGGGAATCTCGCGAGTTGATTGGCAAAATCCCGGAACTTGATAATAAAGATACTTTTAGAATCCCCCAAGATAACTTAAATCCGACTCTGCCAATTCGGGTTAATGGCGCAGATTTTTGTAAAAACGATGTTCCCCAAGATTATAGCATTTCTGTGGTGGAAAATGAAGTAACGGAAGATGTAGAGGTGAGGATAAAATTCACCCTCAAACCGGGGTCGTCTCCCCTGCTGGAAGTTGAAGATATTAACAATAAGTATAACATCAAAGCGGAGTTAACTAATCGAATTGTTACGGTCAGATACTATGGTTATATTCCCTATCTGAAGTTGAGTCAAACCCGTGCGGAAAAGTCGCAAACGCAAATAGAGTTATTTAGATATAATAGCGATCGCTGGCAAAATTTACAAGACTATTTACAAAAAGTTATCACTAAATTGGACATAATTTTCCAAAACAACAGACCAGTGACACGCAGAAAATACGAAGAATTAACCCAATTACTATCTCAAATTACCAGTATTTTGCCCAAAAATAGTTATAATCTCGATGTTCTTCAATATATTAATCCAGAAGAATTGACAGAATTAACACAAATTCTCGGAGATTCTCGATGGCACAAAATGACTAATATTCTTAATATTTACCCCACTGATTTTAAGGAAAAAATAAATTGTGTTAAAATTTGTTTAATATGGGTAGGAAAGCTCTATAAATTTTCTGCGTTTATTTGGTCAGATTTTTATTTTAATCAATCCCAAGAATTGCAAATTATAGACGATACAAGAACAAGCATTAACTATGAATATTTCCTTTATTTGGCGAGAACTGCTATAAATGAATCCCGACAACAACGATATTTTAATTTATTGGATAATTCGGAGCGATTCACTAATGAAGGATATATGTGGGGTTATGGTCGAATTTTGCTATGGTATTTTAATTTCCAAGATTCGGGTCATATCTTAAATTATCGCAATCATTTTGGGAAAATTTTAGAGTATTTACGGCAACAAAACCCCAGTTGTTTGAATATTCAATATAAGCAAAATGTGTTTTTATCTCTCTCGTATTTGTTAGGTTTTAGGGAATTTGATAGAAGTTTTTGTCAACCCAGTTCCCAGGAGTATAATTTGGCTGAACAAGTGATTACTAGGTTTGCAGATGACCCGATAAAGTTGAATCAGGTGAGCAGAGAAAAATCACTGAATCAAATATTTGAAGAGTTGCTTAAAGGACAATCGACGGAAACAGATTGTAATAATTTGTTGCAGGGGAGTTGAAAATAATATGGCGTTTTTTAAGCTAGTAAGATGCGTCAGATTGAGATAATTTAGGATAAATAGAAACGCTTTCAACCTTGACGCACCATCCATCATTTATATAGACTCATACCTATGTTCGCAAATTTCACCATAGCGACAGGTTTGGCAGTTTTCTCGTGATGGTTTGGGGGGATAGTATCCCTCTACTATATCTCGAACTATGCTTTCTGCCTCGTGGGCAGTTTTGGCTAATATTTCCGGTGAAAAAGAGTAGCATTTTTTATGGCGTAAATAGGCAATATGTGCCTCCGAACAGTTTAAGGCTTTAGCATAAGCCCATAGTTGTAGATTATGGTGTTCTGGACGCATGACTTTATCGGTTTTATAGTCTAGCACCCAATTATCCCCAATTAAATCGGCTACGCCATTAAAGGTAACCCCTAATATATCTAATTTTAACTCAACTTCTCGCTGATTTTTGGGGTGTATGAATCTTTTAAATTCTTCAGTATTATCAAACTCTTGAGCGAGGTAAATTGCCTCCCTGAGTGATTGTTCATTACTGCCATTTTGGGCGAATTTGCCGAGTTGATCAATGTCTCTGATATCATATTCTAAAGCGTTGTGAACTAACTGACCAATTATCATGCCTTGATTGGCTTCTTCTGATAAGCCTGGATGTCCGAGAATATACATGAATTGAAACCGGGCTGGACAACGTTTATATTCACTTAAAGAGGTTACAGGAAGTTCAAATAAACCAGAGGTCATCGCGTTGGTCAGTAGGGGAGGGTTAATGGCTGGAGGTGGGGGACTTGGGGGGACTGGCGGGATGATATCATCACTATTAATTTCTAGGGTGGTTATGGGAATATTGGCGGCTTGTAACCCTAAGTATAATTTATCTAAATAATTACCTTTTTCCTGGGGGGCGGTTAATAAGATATAATCCCGACTGCGAGTTAATGCTACATAAAGTATTCGCAAGGCTTCGGCTTCTTCTCGCTGTTGATTTCGATATTTTAACCAGTTGTAAAGAACTGGATCTTTCAGGTCTTTGTCGTCGTCTTTGCAGCGGATAGCGACACCATATTCTGGGTCAAAATAAACGGGTACTGATGAGTTGGGACTTGGGCGGCTGAGGTCGGCTACAACTACCATCGGCCATTCTAATCCTTTGGCGGCAAAAATGGTCATTAATGATACTGCATTGCTGGTATTAATGGGGGGACGTTCTACGGTTACGGCTTTATCTTTTAGGCGCTTGAGACGGCGAACTACTCCGAATAAATCATCGGTTCCTTGTTCTAAAATTTGCACTAATTCTCGAAATCCACTAAAGTCGGCTAGGCGACGATTAGAGGCTGGTAAATTGGCGATTATGGCTGTATATCCTGTTAATTGATCTGCTATTTGTAAGAGGCGAGATGGTGGCTCAATCTGGCGTTGTTTGAGCAGTGTTTTTAAAGTATCGATCGCCTTAGCAAATTCGGCGGGTGACGCAGTGGTTAAAATTTGCCACCAACTGATATTTTCTGATGTGGATTTGTGGGATAATTGAGATTGTCTACTAACATTGAATAAAAGGCGATCGCTAATGGCAAAAAAGGGACTTCTTAACAGGGCTACTAATGCGATATCATCTCCAGGGTCGGCTAAGAATTTTAGCAGTGACCAAGCATCTTTAGCTTCTTGGGTTTCTAATAGGTTTCCACCTCCTGAAGGCGCTAAGGGTATTTGGGCGGCGGCTAGGGCTTCTCCATAACTGTCTAAGGGTTCCCAAGTGCGGGTTAAAATAGCGATATCGCCTGGTTGAATAGGTCTTAATTGTTGAGTTTGTTTATCAAATACTGGGATTTGATTATCTAACATTTCTTTTAAGGTTTTAGCAATCAAGTTTCCTTCTGCTATCCGTCTTTGATTAATATCAGTTTCGGCGGTTTTAGGTATCACAAATACTTGCAATGTTTCCCTAGGGGATGGCGGGTCAATGCGGACAGCTTCCAAGTCTTGTCTTAAATCTCCTAATAACGGAGAAAATACCTGATTAATTTGATTGATTAATTTCTGATGAGTCCGGAAACTTTGATTAAGAATTATCTCATCTCCCTGATGATCAATAATGCGTTTTCTAAATTTATTAAAAACCCCAATATCTGCCCGCCTAAACCCATAAATTGACTGTTTTTTATCCCCCACTATAGTTAAATCTCCTGTCTGGGTTAAAAGTTCTAAAATTTCCCCTTGAATAGGGTTGGTGTCTTGAAATTCATCAACTAAAAAGCTGCGCCAGCGTTGTTGATAATAGAGTTGAATCGTGGGATTATTTTGTAATGCGGTCAATGCGCCAATTTCTAAATCTGCAAATGTCAAAACTCGCCCTTGCCATTTTAACTTTTGTAAATGGTCTTTAACTTCTCGGTAGGCTTCTTTTAAGGCGGCTAACATTTCGGCTAGTTTGTGGTCGGCTTCCCCAACTTCTGCATTGATTAAATTTTCGTTGAGAGAAGGTTTAACTAATTCTTCTCGTAAGGCTTTTAAGGCATCTTTAACAGTTTGTATATTTTCCCCCCAGTTTTTTTTGCTACCATATCTGATATCGATTTTATATAAAACTTGCATATTCTCCGAGATATTATCACCGTTTTCTAGGGATAATATGGCGCTAACTGTCCCTTGTCGGATGGCTTCGAGTTTGTCTTCTGGTTTGCCAATATTTGACGTTAAAATGTCTTTTAATTCCCGCCATTGGGGATGATTTACGAGGTCTTCTAAGGCGCGATCGCGCAATTGTTGGGCTAACTCTGACCAGTCTATTTGTTGATTTAATGACCTTTCTGCCATCAAGGGGTCATCTAATAAGGTTGCCAAAATTCGCGATAATAAAGAATAAGGTATGGTTTCAAAAACCTGAATAGGCAATTTAGATAAAGCAGTTTCTAACCCTTCATAAAGCCAGATTTTGCCTTCTAAATCTTCTAAAACTTGGAAGTCAGCAGCAACGTTAGCCGCCTGGGGATGTTCGCGACAAATACGACTAGCTAAAGCGTGAATTGTACTAATGGGGGCGGCTTCTAATTCGGCTAGGATATCGGGACGGTTAGGAAGTTGTTGCCTTACCTGTGAACGAATACGCGATCGCAATTCCTGGGCGGCTTTTTCAGTAAATGTAACCGCCACTATTTCCAAGGGAGAAAGTCCCTTTTCTACTAAATAATATAAATACCTTTCTACTAACATATAAGTTTTGCCAGTCCCCGCCCCGGCTGTGACGATAATACTTTGAGGACTGGTAGCAGCGGCTTGTTGTTCATTGGTTAAACTCATGGTTAATTAATCCTTACAAATTGACGAAAAATCTGGAATTATTTTGATGATGTTTTGCGACTTAGACGGTTACCCTTACGACAAACAGAGTCAAATTCACAATATTGGCAGACTTGCTGTTTCTGGTCTGGCGCTACTGGATAATTACCCTGTTGTAGGCGTTGTTTAACCTCCTCGGCAAAGGCTTCTAAAATGGCGGGTTCGGTTAATTTCGCCTTTAAGTAACGCTGTTTGTTAAGAGAATACAACTTGACATCTACCTCTGGGACTTCGTTAAAGTTTTGGGCGATCGCCTGTTGATATAATGGCATTTGAATATTGATTTTGGCTTTTCCAGAATCATCTTTAATTCCCAATGGTGAGCTACTGGTAGTTTTATAGTCTAACACTAATAGACCCGTGGGGGTGCGATCAATGCGATCGACCCTAGCAATTACCTTTAACCCATACCATTCAGCATCAAAGTAATTTTCACGACTAATAATTTCGGCATTAGCCAGCAAAAAATCTTCAGCTTGTAAATTTAATTCTAACATATTTAAACCTTCTAATCTGCGCGCTTCCCAACCTATAAACTTGTCAAAATTCACATTTTCTTCAGCTTGTAACGCGGCTTCTGCCTGAGATAATGCTTGGTTAATATCTTGTATGTCTAACCGCCTTAAATCCGTTTGAGTTTTGATGTCTTTTAACAAAATTTCTAAGCAGCGATGATATAACCGACCTCGGAGACTGCCAGTGATTTCTGCTTCCGCTTCCGATGGTTCTTTTAAGCATAGTAAATAGGTGGCAAACCACTTAAACGGACATTGACCTAATGCCGTTAATTGCGATGCACTAAAAATCCGATTTTGATAATCAACTCCTATGCCAATAACCCCATCATATTCATCAGGAGATTCGCCACTTTCTCGGCGCTGTTCAACTTGCCAATTTTTGATGATATCATTAACTATAACATCATTAGATAACTGGTATGGCTGCTGTAAGTAATAGCGTCTAGCTTCCTCAATACTGGCTAAATTCAATAGGGGTGGGGGAGTTGTTTCTATTCCTAAACGGGTAGAATAAGGACTAGGTAACAGCGGTTTTTTGTGATGCTGTTCGGCACAAGAAAAAGTCAAAGATTTTGTGGGTATTCTTAATAGTTCATAAAAACATAATTCATTCCGTTGGGCGATATCTATAGCCGTTTCTAGGGTAATGTTGAATTGAGATAGTCGCCGGGATTCGTAAAAGTCTAAAACTGGATCATTTTCAATGGCTGCGGGTAGGATACCTTCCTGAAAACCGATTAAAAAAACATGGGGATAACTCGCACCCTGTAGAGATAATGGGGTGTGAACTTCTATCCCTCCTTTTCCTGGTTGCATGGGGACTTTTAGCTTGGTGATTATCTCTAAAATATCTTGAAAAAACTCTTGTCGATTAAGGCGATCGCCATCAAGTTTTGATAATTCCAGCCAAGCTGTTTCTAGTTGATTAAAGGCGACTATCTCCCGAGACCATTGGCTGCTATTTTTGCGGATATCAAAGAATTTTAAAACTTGTTTGATCCGGTCTACCCAATTTGGTAGGGTATCGCTTTGGGGGAATTTTAATAATGATAAATTTAACCCTAATTCTTCCCATTCAGCTAGGTTATTTGGTCGCTTTTGTCGCGCTTCTAACCATTGTTTATATGTTAAATATCGGGCTAAAGGATGATGCAAAAGTTTAGCGGTAGACTCAAAGGGAAAATTATTTTCGATGACTTCTATCAATAATGCGATCCAATACCCCAGGCGAATATTCCGCAAGGGAATTTTATAAAATAATCGCAGTGGTAACTGATATTCCCAAGCAATATCTAATAATAAAGGCGCATAGGTTTTTTCATCCTGGGTCACTAGGACAATTTTACTGGCTGAGACTCCATCTATTATTAACTGCTTAACTTGGGAGAGAACCCCCCTAATTTCTGCCTCTAAATTTGGGTAAATATGGCATTGGACTTTATGGGGAAGTTCCCCTTTACCCAAAAAGCAGTTTTGCAGTTTTTCTCCTAAGCTAAAGTTATCATCATTTTCCTGATAATTGACCTGCCATCCTTTACTCTCTAAATAGGCGATCGCCTCTCGATTTTTGGCAAAAATTTCCTCTGTTCCTGTCGGTAAAACCCAGATGCTACCTTCCCCTGCTACTAGGTTAATAAATTTTACCTGATCAAGTTGAGGTTGAAAATAACCATAAATTAATAAAGTTTGTGCTGGAGTTGGTGCTTGGGTTTGATAATTAATGGCTTCCCAAAATAATTGATCCTGGTCAATATAGCCCTGCTTTTGTAATTTTTGTTTATAGCGATTAGTCACTTGGGCTAAATCCCTAATTCTCCGAGAATTATGATGAGTTAATAAGTTTAAGTCTACTCCAGATTTTAAGAGTTTTTGGCGGGAGGGTATTAACATTTTCGCGATACCATCAGGGTCATTACTGTTGATATTCTCAGCCACAATGCGCCGCCAAGTTCGATCCATAGTTAACACTGGCGCTATGGTAATTTCATGATTATTTATAGTTTTGATAGCCAGCTTGTCTAAAGATTTATAAGGGACTTTTAAACAACGGGCTACTGGTTGAGTTGGGGTAATAGTAGTTATTTGTGATGGTAGATGGTTTAAATTGTGGGGATTAACAATAAGCGATCGCATAATTAATTACACTCGTTGACAGTATGATAATTTTACCCATAAGTGGCTGTTCTAGTCAAATAGGTGCTGATGATTGTTAACATTTCCCAATTTTCTGGTAACATTAGTCAAGGCTGACCGTCAAATTGAATGCTGAGTTAATCCCTTGAACTTCCCAAAATGATTAATACTGCGCTGCTGTCAGGTCAAATTCTCCGCCACCACTATCTGATCATTCGTGAATTAGGTCATGGTGGCTTTGGACGCACCTATTTAGCTAAAGACCAACACCGCTTTGATGAGTTGTGCGTGTTAAAAGAATTCGCACCCCAACTCAAAGGTAATTATGAGTTAAAAAAATCCCGAGAGTTATTTCAACGGGAGGCGCAAACTCTCTACCAACTTAAACATCCGCAAATTCCCAGATTTCAAGAAATATTTGAGGAACAAATATGCGGTCAAATTTATATGTTTGTAGTTCAGGATTATGTCCAGGGTTTCACTTGCCGAGAATTACTCAAAGAGCGACTGCAAAAAGGTGAATTTTTTAGCCAAGCTGAAATCACCGAAATTCTGTTAAAATTGCTGCCAGTGTTGGATTATATCCACTCATTAGGAGTTATTCACCGTGATATTTCCCCCGATAATATCATCTGCAGAGACTCTGATGGGTTGCCAATTTTGATTGATTTTGGAGGTGTAAAACTGATGAAAGCGCACATCAATTCCGAGTGGTCTTCTCAGAGTTTACACCCCAGCCCCGCCACTCGATTAGGAAAGTTCGGCTATGCGCCAGATGAACAAATGCAGATGGGTATTGTTTATCCCCATAGCGATTTATATTCTTTAGCGGCGACTTTGTTAGTGTTGCTAACTGGTAAAGAACCTCAACAACTTATTGATAGTTATAATTCTACTTGGAAATGGGAACCATATCTAACTTTAAATCCTGAGTTATATCGGATTTTTCATAAAATGTTAGCACGTCAACCTAGCGATCGCTATATTTCCGCGCGTCAAATTTTACAGGATCTTAACCAGATCTCAATATCTCCTCAACCTATTCCCACTCAACCGCCACCAGAGTCAGTCACCCCTGACATATTACCGCCCCCAAAAAACCAGCCCCCTGTGGCTAATTTTAGTCCTCCTACTGTTCAACAAATAACCAAATTCGAGTTTTCTCCTAGGTTGAAAATGGCGAGTTTAGTCCTGTTGTCAATGGTGGTAATGGGTAGTTTTGGCTGGTGGGTGGGTAATGTTTGGGCCGATCGCTTTTTTGTTATGGAAACAGCCAAAGATGAATTTGGTAAAATGTCCGAACTTGAAAGGATAGAAATATTACGCGATCGCCGTCGCCATTTAGGTGTTAATTATAACTTTTTTATGACTTTAGTCAATGAAGAGTTTTATTTTCGCTACCCCCAACAACAAGGGCGACTATTAACTAATGATCCTGTTGATTTCGTTTGGCGAAAACGTTGGGATCAAATCGCCCATGAAGTCTTAAATGAGTTAGAAACCCTCAGTTATGAATCTCGACAAGGTTTAGGAACCTATACCCAAGCCGATCTAAATAGTTGGATTAGTACAGCCAACCGCCTTAATCTTAGCACGGCTGAACTGTTTAATTTAGCCGATACTCAATTCTATCAACTCTTCCCAGAAAGACGTGATCAAGGCTCCATAGAAGCTGAACCTTTAATTCAAATATGGCGGGGAATTGTTCGCGATCGCCTCTCTAATTGGGAATCAATTAATCGTGAAAGTTGACATGGGCGGCATCAATACATCATCTAAGGCTTGGCGATCGGGTAGAGAAGACTGCGCCCCTACCTGGGTAGTCGATAAAGCCCCCGTTGCCGCCCCCCAGAGAATCGCCTCCTTTAGCGATCGCCCTTCGTCTAAAGCCGCCGCCATTCCCCCATTAAAAGCATCTCCCGCCGCCACAGTATCCACCGCATTAACCGCAAAAGCCGGAACCCAAAAAGATTCAGATTTAGTCGCCCAAAATACTCCCTTAGACCCCAACTTAATTACAGCAGTTTTTACCCCAAAATCCAACAGAGTATCCGCAGCTTTTTGGGCAGTTTCTACATTATTGACCGCAAAGCCCACCAGTTGACTCGCCTCCGTTTCGTTGGGGGTAATAATATCCACCAACGGATATAATTGTTGAGGGAAAACATCAGGGGCTGGGGCAGGATCAAGAATTACTCTCACTCCCGCATTTTTAGCCGCATGAATAGCCGCTTCCACTGCTTTTAGGGGAATTTCTAATTGCAATAATAAAGATGTTGCTTCCTCCCATAAAGGTTCTAGTCTCTGCACATCTTCTGGACCAACACAACCATTAGCACCAGGAATAACAATAATCTGATTTTCGCCGTTATTATCTACTGCAATAGTCGCTAAACCAGAATGGGTACAATTATCGCGCAAAACCCCTTCACAACCGACGCGATTAGCTTTTAATCCCTCCAGAAGTTCTTGAGCAAAAGCATCCCCGCCAACTCTTCCTACCATCTCAGTTTTTGCCCCTAACCGCGATGCTGCTACGGCTTGATTTGCACCCTTTCCACCTGCTACCGATAAAAAATTATATCCGGTTAAAGTTTCCCCAGGTTGAGGGAGTCGAGGAGTTTGCACCACTAGATCCATATTGATGCTGCCAAAAACTAAAATACTCATAGTTTGCTGTTAATATTGGGGTGATTAAGGGGATTATTTTTGCTTTAAAATAATCAAGGTAATATTATTAAATATTCGCTGACGACCAATATGCTCAAAAACATCAGAAACAATGGCATTTTTTCTGTCTTCAGATGTCTGTTCATGATGACATAGTGCCACTTCACACAAGCGGTCAATGCCATAATGTTGGCCATAGCTATTTTCCCCCTCAGTAATCCCATCTGTAAATAATATTAGCACATCTTGGGGATTTAGTCTAACCGTAATTTTATGGACAAATTGACTAATATCTGGTTCCAAACCCACAGGAAATCCTAAATCAATGGTATCTATAATTTCTACTTGAGGATCATCACCCGATCGCAGTCAAATCGCTTGTTCATGCTGGCCACTAATTTCTAATCATCCCTGACAATAATCTAACAGCATGAGAGTTCAATTTTGAGCACAATTCATCCGAGCCACATTCTCATAACTCGTCAAGCTGGAGTGACTGACGAATTATCAGAGCAATTTCAGCTACAATATTAGATGTTTCGGATTGCAGCCATCAGGGGGGTGTGTTGACGGTCATGGGTTAATTTTACCTAAAATAAACAGCTTAATTATATCCTATCTAAGATACAGATCGGCTAATTTTCAATTGTAGAATGCGATCGCCAATATCCACTCGAATCGGCATGACAGACAAACGATTACCCCGCCGCACCAGTAACAAGTCATCAGGATCAAATTGCTGTTTGAGGTCGCCAAGAGAAATCATCTGGGGAAATTTATCAATAAACTCTACTCTGACCGTATACCAACGAGGATGGTTAGCCGTAGCTTTCGGGTCATAATAGGGGCTATTTTCATCAAATTGAGTAGGATCAACTATATCAGATTCAATGACTCGCACCAAGCCGACAATCCCCGGAATTTTGGTATTAGAATGATAAAAAAAACACAAATCATTAACTTGCATTTTCCGCAAGAAATTCCTAGCCATGTAGTTACGAACACCATCCCAAATACAAGTTGTATCCGACTGCATTTGGTCAATACTATAAGTTTTTTCCTCAGATTTGATCAACCAATAAACCATTGATCCCAACTCCCGCTGGCCATGATGCTACAATTACTTTAATCCTAGCCGTCTTTCGGAAGCGACTCTCAAAAATTTAATTTTTCTTAATCTAATCTCTAGTTAGAGTTGAGCATCGACTTTCATGGCTGGTATAATATTAATAATGATTTAAGATAAGTCCCTAAAAATCACCCCAAAAAATGATAGTATAGAAAGATTTGGCTCCCACACAATGACTGATAATCAACAGAGTTCCTGCTGTTCATGCAATGGAGACGATCGCCATTCTGATAATCTGGTATCCGAAGTGATACCCCTGGCAATAATCACCGCCATTTATATCCTAGCCTTAATCTTCAACAATTGGCTCAAACTCGCGGTTTGGGGTTGGGGGGAATATATAGTATTAATTCCTGTATATTTACTCACAGGCTGGGAAATCTTAGTCAGCGCCGGAAAGAATATCTGGCGAGGTCAGATATTTGATGAAACCTTTTTAATGAGTTTAGCCACCCTGTGCGCCATTGCTATTAATGAAGTTCCCGAAGCCGTGGCTGTCATGCTATTTTATCGAATTGGGGAAGGTTTCCAAGAGTTTTCTGTGCAGCGTTCTCGGCGTTCAATTAAATCATTATTAGCAGTACGTCCAGACAATGCAAACCTGCTAATAAATGGCGAAATAAAAACCATGTCTCCGCAGTTAGTAAATGTCGGCAGTAGTATTGTCGTCAAAGCCGGAGAAAAAATCCCTTTAGACGGAGAAATCATATCTGGAACCTCCCAAATTGACACTTCACCCCTCACCGGAGAATCCTTACCTCGTGCCGTTAAACCCGGAGAAATAGTCCTAGCGGGAACCATCAATCAAACCGGACTACTAACCATTAAAGTAACCAAACCATTTAACGAATCTTCGATTAGCAAAATTTTAGAATTAGTAGAAAGCGCCCAAAGTCGGAAAGCCAAAACCGAAAAATTTATCACCACCTTCGCACGTTATTATACCCCAATTGTGGTAAGTTTAGCCATAGCGATCGCCTTAATTCCTCCCCTAGTCAATTTGGGCAGTTTTCAAGAATGGTTTTCGCGGGCATTAATTCTCCTAGTAATTTCCTGTCCCTGCGGTTTAGTAATTAGCATTCCTCTAGGCTACTTTGGGGGAGTCGGAGGAGCAGCCCAGCAGGGAATCTTAGTGAAAGGCTCGACATTTTTAGACGATTTAGCTGCCGTTAAAACCGTGATATTTGACAAAACAGGAACCCTGACCGCTGGCGTATTTGAGGTGACAAAAATCGTCCCTCATCATCACTTTACCGAAGCAGAATTAATCGAGATTGCCGCCAAAATAGAATCCCTATCTAACCATCCTCTCGCCCAAGCAATTCGTGAATACTATGGAGATTCACCTACCGAAACCTTAATCGAAGATTATCAAGAAATCCCCGGCTGTGGAGTCAAAGGAAACCTGCAAAATCGGACAGTAATTGCGGGAGGCGATCGCCTGTTACACTTAGAAAAAATCGACCATCCTCTCTGTGATGTAGGCGGCACAGTAATTCATCTAGCCGTAGACTATCGCTATGCCGGATATATCCTAATTGCCGATAAAGTTAGACCCGATTCTGTGGCTGCTATTAAAGCCCTCAAAAAACAAGGAGTGCAGAAAATAGTCATGCTAACCGGAGATAATCAAACCGTAGCCGATCGCCTAGCCAAAACCTTAAATATTGATGAATATTATGCCGAATTAAGGCCCGAAGATAAAGTCAAGCAACTGGAAAAACTACTAAGTCCAGATCATCGTAAAGTTGCCTTTGTCGGAGATGGAATCAATGATGCGCCAGCCATTGCTAGGGCTGACGTAGGTATAGCCATGGGAGGTATGGGTTCAGACGCAGCCATTGAAACTGCCGATGTAGTAATTATGACCGATTCTCCCTCTTATGTCAGTCGTGCGATCGCCATCGGACGAAAAACCCGCCGCATTGTCTGGCAAAACATCGGTTTAGCCATGGGAATTAAAGGCTTTTTTATCATCTTAGGAATTTTCGGACTAGCCAGCATCTGGTCAGCAGTATTCGCCGATGTGGGAGTAGCATTATTAGCCATTCTCAACGCTACCCGCATCTTGGGGAAACCAGTTAATTGATAGCCCTCCACCGCTGAATTGTCATGCAATCAAAACTCAACGATCAGCGGTTTGTCAGATATCTGGCAGAATAGGGAGGTATTAAGTTTAGATGCAAATTGGCTTTTATGTCCCTTATCTCTGCTAAACCAGCTTTACTGGTTCTGATTGATGGTACCAGCTATCGAGGTTGGTCCTTTGGCGCTCCAGGTACAGTTTTAGGTGAAGTGGTGTTTAACACCGGAATGACAGGTTATCAGGAAGTTTTGACTGATCCAAGTTATTGTGGTCAGATTGTCACCTTTACCTATCCTGAATTAGGGAACACAGGAGTTAACCCAGAAGACGAAGAATCCCAAAGACCCCAAGTCCGAGGCGCGATCGCCCGTAATATTTGCACCCGTCCCAGTAACTGGCGTTCTACCCAATCCTTACCGGACTATCTCAAAGAACATAATATTCCCGGCATTTATGGCATAGATACCCGTGCCTTAACCCGCAAACTGCGAACTGTCGGGGCCATGAATGGTGGCATATCCACCGAAATTCTCGACCCCGCAGAATTATTATCCTTAGTCGAACAGGCTCCCAATATGGATGGGTTGAACCTAGTTAAAGAAGTAACTACACCAGAGAGCTACGAGTGGTCTGAGTCCACCGATACAGTTTGGGAATTTAGCCCCAGCTTGGAATCAAAAGACAGCCCAACACCCCCACCCCGTTATACAGTAGTTGCCATTGACTTTGGAGTAAAGCGTAATATTCTACGTCGCCTAGCTAGTTATGGTTGTCGGGTGATCGTAGTTCCCGCCAGCACCCCCGCCGCCGAGATCCTCAAATATAATCCCGATGGCATTTTCCTCTCTAACGGTCCAGGAGACCCGGCGGCCGTTTCCGAAGGTATTTCCACAACCCAGGAGTTACTGAAAAGTAACAAACCAGTATTTGGGATCTGTATGGGACATCAAATCCTCGGTTTATCCCTAGGTGCGAAAACCTTTAAGCTAAAATTCGGACATCGGGGATTAAACCAACCTGCTGGTTTAGAAAAGCGTCAGGTGGAAATTACCAGCCAAAATCACGGCTTTGCTCTCGATCCTGATAGCCTAGCGGAGGATGTAGAAATAACCCATCTGAACCTGAACGATCGCACTGTTGCTGGTCTCAAGCACAAAACCCTACCGCTATTTTCAGTGCAGTATCACCCAGAAGCCAGTCCCGGTCCCCACGACGCTGATTATCTGTTTGAGCAGTTCGTTAAGGAAATGGAAAAAGGCAAGTAATTACCTAGCCAGGTTATTGGGGGACAAGCCGATCACTCGTCCCCCTGTCTCTTGCTAATCTCAAATTTGATCCAACCGAATCAGATACCATAGACAATTATGGCAAAAATGGAATATACTAATAAGGCAGTATATGTGCTATCCAGTTAGGAGGGGGCTATTCCTGAGCAACTACACCTGACCGTTAGCCTCAGAGGGACTCGCGACGTTAAAGATAACTATCAAATATTTCGTCTGACCGGATTACTCGATGCCTTCTCAGAAGGTACGTTTCGGAAAATTATGTCCAAGTGTATCGATAATGGACCAAAACACATTGTGTTGGATCTTTCCCAGATAGACTTCGTAGACAGTTCCGGTTTGGGCGCTTTGGTACAACTCGTCAAGAAGGCTCAGACTAACGGAGGAACTTTACAAATTGTTTCTAATCCTCGCGTCACCCAAACCGTGAAACTGGTTCGTTTAGAAAAGTTTCTATCTCTACAGCAAACCGTTGAGGATGCTGTGGCGGCGGTAAAAAAAAGTTGAGTGACTGCTAGGAGTCTACCTATTTCCAGTAGACCGATAGGGGGTTTCTCTGTCGGTCCTACTATTTGTTGATTAAAAATTGCCTAATCTTCGAGGGTTTTTTAATGAGACCTCCTTCATCTCCCCATCGCAAATCTGGCCCGAACCGAGGAAAGGTTAAGCCTTCTTCTAAGCCACCGCATTCTCCTCGGGAAGATAAACCAGCTATCCATCCCCGTCGTCGCGATCGCCCTGTGGCTTCAGCAGAGACAGAACCGCCAGAGGAAGATCTAATTTATGGCCGCCACACAGTCTTAGCAGCCTTAGAAAACGGCCGATCGCTTAACCGAGTTTGGGTAATTTCCCAATTGCGATCGGATACCCGGTTTCAACCTCTCTTACAAGAGGCGAAAGCTAAAGGTGCTATTGTAGACGGAGCCAGCTATCAGCGCCTAGACCAAATTACCAGAGGCGCTAACCATCAGGGAATTGTCGCACAGGTTACACCGTATAAATATTGGGATTTAACCACCCTAATTACCCAGGCTAAATCTGCCAATAGCCAGCCTGTCCTAGTCGCGGTTGATGGTATCACTGACCCCCACAACTTAGGCGCGATCGTTCGCACCGCTGAAGCGATCGGAGCGCAAGGCTTGATTCTACCCCAGCGCCGGGCTGTTGGTATTAATGCTACAGTGATGAAAGTAGCGGCCGGAGCCTTAGAGACTTTCCCGGTAGCGCGGGTGATCAATCTTAACCGTAGTCTAACTGAACTCAAATCAGCCGGATTTTGGATTTATGGGACAGTAGCCGGGGAATTTCAACCCCTGTATAATGCCAATTTAACCGGAGCGATCGTTCTGGTGGTTGGTAGTGAAGGGGAAGGATTGAGTCATGCGATCGCCGAAAACTGCGATGTACTACTTTCTATTCCCCTACAAGGAACAATCCCTAGTCTGAATGTCTCAGTAGCCACTGGTATGGCACTTTATGAGATATTCCGCCAGCGTCAGAATCAGAATCAGAATCAGAGTCAATAGCGATCGCTGCTGAAAATATGGAGTAAATTATTCGGTAATTACAGGTTCTTGAACCAAAACGCCCAGATCCGCCGATTCCAATAGTTTACTCCAAGCCTCTGAGACTGCCGGATCAGGATTACCATGAGACCGCAACTCAGCCAAAGTTGACATAGCATCAAACCACAGCCCAGCCTTCAAATATAGATCCACCTTCTCCAGTGGACTGGTTTGGTTAATTTGACTAGCCAATGCTGGGTCTATTTCTGCCCACCGGATGCCACCTTCGACTATGATATCCTCCGAACGGTCATCAGGATTACAAACGATGGAAAAGTACCACTTGTAATTATTGTTGGTTTTAATGTTTTGAGTGCTGTGTGATGGTATAGTCACACCCATAATTCCAGCTTTACCTCCGATTTTCAGGGTCTCTTCATAAATCACTGTGTCATTGGTGTTATCAATCAGCACAAACTCTGCCGTTTGGACAGTTTCCATAGCAGGTAAGTAAAAATATAACCTAGGAGAGGCTTGAGCGGTTAATCCTATTGATCGAGAGGGAGCGATCGCCATCAAGGGAGTTTGATCAAATCTACAATTAGGGTTGCCACTCCTAGTCCCTCCTCCCACCAAGCGACCTGGGGGCTGATCATCATCACCTAGCACAGATTCTATTAAAGGTGGTGTCATAGAAACCGCTAACAGAGACACCGTACCGAGGATAACCCCTATCGGACCCGCAAAAAGTTTAAGTTTCATAGTTATATCCCGATTATTTCCTGATTCCGAACATTATGATTATAGCAAGGTCATTAACAGACAGCCATCAGTCAAATTACTGATCCTTAACCATGGTCAGTTAAATATATTAAGCGCCATAGTTAACTCAATCGTCAGGATGATCAACTATTTTGAGGATAAATAAAAACAAGTAAGTCATCATGATTACCATGTATTTCCACCATTGGCAGCCTAAACTCAATGGCTTTTGTCGTCGTATCTTCAAATGCTTAAATCAGTATAGACCGATAAAAGCGCATTTGCCATCACTAAAACAGCTAATTACTATTCTATTAGCCAGTTTATTAACCATAGGGTTAATATCGGGGATTAGGTATTGGGGAATTTTACAACCCCTAGAATTAGAATCCTTTGATAGAATCATGCGCTTAAATAGTGATAATATTCCTGACCCTCGCCTATTAATTGTAGAGATTACAGAAGCAGATATTCAAGCCAACCAAAAATGGCCGTTTTCCGATGAAATTTTAGCCCAAGCCTTAGCCAAACTGCAAGAATACCAACCTAGAGTCATTGGTTTTGATATTTATAGAGATGTTCCGCAACCCCCTGGAAATTTACAAATTTTTGAACAATTCCAAGCAGATAATATTATTGCGATTCAACAAATTGGAAGAGTTGAGCCACCGCCTTATATATCAATTAATCAAGTAGGTTTTAACGATTTAGTTGCTGATTTAGATAATACTATTCGCCGCAACTTAATGTATGTTCGCTATGATGGGGAAGAATTTTATTCTTTTGGCGTAAAAGTTAGCCAAAAATACTTAGAATCTCTCAAAAATCACCCAATTATCCTTGATGCACAACCCGGCTTACTGCAAATAGACGAAACTATTTTTCCGGCTATCAGATCTAATTCTGGTGGCTATCAACTACCCGCATCGGAAGTTGGGGGTAGACAAATATTGATGGATTATCACACCAAAGAAATAGCTAAAACTATCACCATTACCGAGCTATTACAGGGAGAAATTGACGGGAATTTGGTCAAGGATAAAGTGGTGTTAATAGGCACAACAGCCACCAGTTCAAGAGACCTGCATCCCACCCCTTTTAGTGCGGCTAAAACTACTCATCATTTAATGCCAGGAGTAATGATTCATGGTTACATGATTAGCCAAATTCTGAAAGTGATTTTAGAAGGAGAATCTTTATTTTGGTTCTTGCCCATGTGGGGGGAGGTTTTATGGTTGTGGCTTTGGTCATTTTTGGGGGGGATTTTGGTAGTCAAATTTCATCGCCCCTTGTCTTTGGGATTACTAATTAGTATCAGCACGATCGCTCTCTGGACTATCTGTGTTATAGTATTCACTCAAAGCGGATGGATTCCCTTAATTCCCCCAGCTTTAGGATTATTATTTACTGGTGCAATTGTCTTGGCTTATAAAGTTCTTTATGGGTTATCCTATGATATTTTAACTGATTTGCCAACCCGCACCCTACTGAATCAAAAAATTCAGCGCCTTAGTCATCACCCTAAATCCACCCAAATTGCCCTGTTATTTGTAGACATAGACCGGTTTCGGCTGATTAATGAAGGTTTTGGTCATGCCATCGGTGATCAACTGCTAATTTCCACTACCCAACGCATGAAAAAGTGTTTATCTTCTCAGACAATTTTGGCGCGAGTTGGCGGGGATGAATTTGCGGTAATGATGCCGAATATCAAGAATATTGACCAGGCGATCGCCATGGCAAATAAACTGCAAAAAGCTCTCGCCGCGCCCTTTTATCTCAACGGTCAACAGGTATATACCACCATCAGTATTGGCATTGCGTATAGTAACCAAAATCAAGATTTAATTGCCAATGATTTATTAAGAGATGCCCATACAGCCATGTATCGCGCCAAGGCTTTGGGAAACAGTCGTTATCAGGTGTATATCTCCACCATGAAATCTCATGCTTTGCAGCAGTTACAACTAGAAGCCGACCTGAGAGAAGCCATTAAAAATCAAGAATTTCAACTGTATTATCAGCCGATTATGAATTTAAAAACTAATCAGATCGCTGGTTTTGAAGCCTTAGTGCGTTGGATATCTCCCCAGCGGGGGTTTGTGTCTCCTGGGGAATTTATCCCAGTTTCTGAAGAGAGTGGTTTAATTATTCCCTTGGGGGAGTGGATTTTATTAGAAGGCTGTCGTCAGTTGGCAATCTGGAATCAAAAATATTGCCAAAATCCCCCTTTTATGTTAAGCATAAATCTGTCAACCCGTCAATTTTCCCAAGTTAACTTGATTGAATGTGTCGATCAGATTTTGACTCAGACTGGGGTTGACCGCAGTTGTATTAAATTAGAAATTACCGAGAGTGCAATTATGGATGATGTCGATGAGGCGATCGCACTATTAGAAAGATTAAAAGCCCTAGGTATTAAACTGAGTATGGATGATTTCGGCACTGGTTATTCATCCCTCAGTTATTTGCATCGCTTTCCCATAGATACTCTCAAAGTTGATCAATCCTTTGTGCGTCGGATGGATGACAGCCAGCAAAATACAGAGATTGTCAAAACTATTATTATGTTAGGGCATAACTTAAATATGGATATCGTCGCCGAAGGTATAGAAACCGAAGGTAATGTCCAGACTTTGAAAAACCTAAATTGCGAATACGGACAAGGGTATTTTTTCTCCAAACCTTTGCCGGTCACAGCCTTGGAAGACCTGTTAAATAGGACGCTGTATCAATCATGAACTTAACCATAATTTAAGAATGACGCTTGCGGAACAGACCAAAACCCAATATCCCAAAAACTAAGAAGCCGATCGCGCTATTAGGTTCCGGTACACTCACCTTGTCACCCTGATGGTTATTGGCAGTTAAATCACCTTCTCCATTGAAATTCATCCACCAGCGGAAGCGGTTATTAACCAGATTTCCGTTAGCCGCAGAAGGTAAACGCATTAAAGCATCTGCACCCCCTCTAGCTTTTGGAGTCTGGTTTTGATTGCCAAATATGGTATCCAAATTGGTGATCTTCACATCCCAACCCAATATATCCATTAATTGGCGATCGCCATACCACCCCCTCGAATGATGGCATATATGCTATCATTTGATTGAGTTAGCGATCGCCGGCAATGGCGAGGCAATTGTCACCCAGAATGTTAAAGAGTTTCAGCAGCGCGAACTCATCTTTCCCCAGCTTTCTATTATTTCCCCTGAAGCATTGATTAGGGAGTCAGTACAATATGGCAACTTTAACGATTCGTTTACCCGATGAAAAACATTCTCGCCTGAAAGCACTGGCTCAATCTCGTGGCATCATTGTGAATAAATTAATGGAAGAACTCTCGGCGCTTGCACTAGCTGAGTTTGATGATCAGACACGCTTTCAAGCCTTGGCAATGCCGGGTGATGTGGCGCGGGGGTTCGAGATTTTGGATCGGTTAGATGCTTTCAAGGCAACGACTTTGTTATAGTTTATGAAATGGAATGTTATATTCGATCCCGATTTTAAGCTCTGGTTTGATCAACAGGAACAAGAACTTCAAGATGAAGTCTTTTCGGTTTTAATTCTGTTGATGGAATTCGGCCCGTCTTTGGGCAGACCGAGAGTTGATACTCTTAAAGGCTCTTCAATTAAGAATATGAAAGAGCTTCGCATTCAATATAAAGGAGAACCTTGGCGGATTTTATTTGCGTTCGATACCGAACGACAAGCTATTTTACTGGTTGGTGGCAACAAAACGGGTAACAAGCGATGGTACAAGGAAAATATTCCTATAGCAGAGCGACGTTATGAACACTATCTTGAACAACTGAAGCAGGAAGAACAATGAAAGACTATACAACCTTATCATCAGAGTTAGCCAAACTTTCTCCAGAACGACAGGAACGGATTAAAGCTAGAGCGGATCAAATTTATCTTGAAGAATTGACTTTCAAGTATCTGCAAGAGAAGTTAGGATTGTCTGAAGACGAGTTGGAGCAATATTTTACTGAATCGGATCTCGGAAAAGCAAAACTGGAAAGTCGGGAATGTCTGGACTTACATACACTTCACGAGGTGGTCAGTGCATTAGGGGGAACTCTGGAAATTACGATCAAAATTCCCCAGAAAGAGCCTTTTGTTCTGATCGGCGAATAGTAGAAACTAGAGCAGATAAACCGTAGGGTGGGCAATGCGGTGGGAAATGCCCACTCTACCAGTTAAATTTTTGTCTGAGATAATCTTCAAGCTGTTGGTTATACGGTCGAAAATATTTTGTAAGCTGTTGATGTAACTGTCGGCTAATGGCGTTGTATTTTCGAGGATTAAGATTGCGATATTCCGGTAAGGGGTGATGTTCCAGACCTAAAAAGTTGTAAATCTGTTGCATAGTGGCGGGGGAATTTTGAAATAAGTCTTCGCTGGGAAGGACGAGAATCTGTTCTCTGGGAAACTGCTCAAACCACTGGGGGAGATAGCGGATATACTGACTAAAGGCTAAGTGATGAGCTAAGTTTAAACTGATGTCAGTTTGATCAATTGCCTGTTGTTTCAGTAAACATTGCAGCCAGCTAACTCCTGTTGGTAAGGCAGTATAAGTTTGTTCGGAAATGGCGGGATTTAACGCACCGATTAGGGAGATTCTTGTATTCATCCTTTCCGCCTTGGCTTCGAGGTATAATGTGGTCTACCTCAACTAAATCTGATGGGGTAAAGTATTGCCCGCACCAGTTACACTTGCCTTTTTGCGTATTGAGTAATTTGGCTACCCTGTTAGGCGTGTCAATTGCTTGTCCTTTTCTGGTTGCCCAGTAAGTCCAATTTCGGTCATGTCGATGAGGCGATCGCACTATTAGAAAGATTAAAAGCCCTAGGTATTAAACTGAGTATGGATGATTTCGGCACTGGTTATTCATCCCTCAGTTATTTGCATCGCTTTCCCATAGATACTCTCAAAGTTGATCAATCCTTTGTGCGTCGGATGGATGACAGCCAGCAAAATACAGAGATTGTCAAAACTATTATTATGTTAGGGCATAACTTAAATATGGATATCGTCGCGGAAGGTATAGAAACCGAAGGTAATGTCCAGACTTTGAAAAACCTAAATTGCGAATACGGACAAGGGTATTTTTTCTCCAAACCTTTGCCGGTCACAGCCTTGGAAGACCTGTTAAATAGGACGCTGTATCAATCATGAAACGAAAACAGGTAATGGTGCTATCGTTGCATTATCCGGAACCGAAAAAATGTCGCGTAAATGTATCAGTAGAGAACTTAGTTGACACTCCCCTCCCTGCCTAAAGGGGAGGGGATTCTTGATTCATAGACCCAACTGGCTTTGACAGGATTGCAAAAGCCAGAGTAATGGTCGAATCTCAGTCGCACGTTTGCTACGCAACGTTTCACGAACGGGTCTACGACCCTTCGCGCTTGCCCTAGCGTACACAAGGCTTCCTTGAGGATGTTGATCGCAGCATTCCAAATTAGTCACCACCCGCCGAAAATCCCAGAGTCCCATATCCGGCACGGTTGCTCAGGAAGCCTTGAGCCGAAATCGCTTTGTGGAAATGGCGCTCGGACAAAAACTAGCGGGTTCCGGTCGTTTGTTGGACAATACCCAAGTGGCGATCGCCCATCCTGACACTTTTCTAGGACAACTGGAATTGTCAAACGGGTAGGCAATGCCCTCCCTCCTACTACGACTTACCCCAAACTCGACGCAAATCTAATACAAAACCAGGTAACAGGTTCTCTCCGGATAACTCAGTTGGATTGGATAGCATTTCTACGTCCGAATCGGCTCGATAAACTTCTACTATTCGACGTTGCGGGTCGATTAACCACCCCAATTTTGCGCCATTTTCTAGATACTCTTGCATTTTTTCTGGCAGCGATTTTAGAGTATCCGAATCAGAACGTAACTCTACGACAAAATCCGGACAAATCTCTGGAAAAGTTTTCTTTTGTTCCTGGCTTAGTGCATCCCAACGGTCTTGACTCACCCAACAGGCATCGGGAGAACGATTTGCCCCATTGGGTAAAATAAACCCCGTGTTACAGTCGAATGCTTTCCCTTGTTGATAATTTTCGTACCAACAATACAATTGCCCAATGATACTAAAATTACGTTCTCCGGTTTCCCAACCCGTTGGTGGATTCACAATTAACTCTCCTGTGGCGGTTCTCTCCAGTTGTAATTCTCGATTACTGGCGGCTAGGGCGGCAAATTGTTCTTGGGTGACGTGAAGTTTCAGGGTTTTGGGGTATGCCAGCAATAGGGTATCGGTTTCCGATGTTTGAGGGGTCTGTACCATTTTGACTTCTCCGATGTAGAGATAGGCTAGTTAAATTTTAGGCGATCGCCCCCACTCCCTCTACCGACATCAGCCGCGATCGCCTCTAACCCAAGCAACACCGGCTTCAACCCCGTGGTTTCCGGTGCGGGGGCTCGAACTCTTTGCCGGTCATCTACGACCGGCGAACTGGATTCTACAGGTCAAGCTGGTGATATCACTATCAATACTAATCAATTAACTATTTCCGGTGATGGGGCGACTATTTTCAGTGCTACACAAGGTAGCGGTCAAGCGGGGAATATTAGCATTCAAACCCGACAACTACAAGTTAATAATGGCGCTCAAATAGTTGCCACTACTCTCGGTGACGGACTAGGCGGAAATATTGACCTTTTGGCTGAGTCTATCCAGTTAGTCGGAACTTCCCCCACTAGGGAAAATCCCAGCGGCTTATTGACTTCTACGGGAACCCCAGACCGGTTTGGTCAAGGAACCGCACCCGCCGGAAATATCCAAGTAAGAACTGGACAATTACAAATTTTAGACGGCGCTCGCATTTCCGCATCTAGTCAAAATCAAGGGTTAGGAGGAAGCCTGAATATTATCGCTTCCCAAGGGGTAGAATTTACCGGAACTTCACCGGATGGCTTTTTCCGTAGCGGCTTATTTGCGGAAAGTCGCAGTGAAGGAGAAGGGGGAAATATTCACCTCAGCGCGCCGAATGTGCGACTAGACAATGGCGGGACTATTACCACGGAAACAGCATCTAATAATGGGGGTAATATCAGTTTGGCGATCGCCGATACCATCACCCTCCGTCGCCAAAGTAGCATATCAGCCACCGCAGGTAGAAATAGCGGTCAAGGTGATGGCGGAAACATCGATCTAAACACCAAGTATCTATTTGCTATCCCCGTGGAAAATAGCGATATAACCGCCAATGCTTTTTTGGGAACTGGGGGTAATATTACCATCACAGCTAGGGGGATTTTTGGCATTGAGTTTCGCCCAGAATTAACTCCCTTGAGTGATATTACCGTTAGTTCCGCCTTTGGGGTTGATGGGGTAGTGACAATCAATAATCCCGACGCTGACCCCAGTCAAGGACTGTTTGAACTACCCACCGGACCCATTGATGCGTCTCGGTTAGTCATTCTTAGTTGTTTACCGGGGTCGGATAATAATCAATTAATTGTCACCGGACGCGGCGGTTTACCACCCAACCCCACCACCATACACACCGGAGAAACTCCCCTAGAAGATTTGGGTAATATAACTTTAGAATCATCAAATCTACAACGTAGTGCTACAATTTACCAAGATTTTCCCACAGTAGGCAATTCTAGCCTAGTTGAGGCTCAAGGGTTAGTGGTGCATTCTGATGGTCGAGTTAGTTTAATTGCGCGTAGTCCTCATTCTTCCTCGCCTTCTATTCCCTGGCTGAACCCTCAATGTCGTCCTACTGTAATTCCCTAATCGTGTTGTGCCAATTCTATGAAATATCCTAGGCGTTTGACTTTTACCCTGCTGATTTTCTTGGGTTTATTGATTAGCCTGCTGTTAGCAGATACGATCTGGAAACCGGGTTTAACCGAAATTGTACCCACTAAACAGACTCCCATAATTAGCCAAGCCTCCCAGGGGTTACAGGAGGAACAACGGGGACGCGATCGCTATCGACAGGGGGATTTTCAGGAGGCGATCGCTATTTGGGAGTCCGTCGCGCAAACCTACGGAAACGAAGGATATTTCATAGCCCAAGCGCGGGTTCTTAGTAACCTATCTCTGGCTTATCAACACCTGGGAAAATGGCAACTAGCCACCGAAGCGATCGCGCGCAGTATCGCGTTATTAGAGAATGCCGGACTCTCTGGCTTATCTGTTTTCGCCCAAGCCATGAATACCCAAGGTCAATTATATCTGGCGACAGGAAACCCAGAAGCCGCCTTTAGTGCTTGGGAAACCGCCGAAGAGTTATATCATCGCGATCGGCAGGAAATGGGAGTGTTTAAAGCCAGAATTAATCAAGCCACAGCCCTACAGCAACTGGGATTATATCGCCGCGCTTCTTTACTGTTAGCCGATATTAACAACAATCTCCAGCAGCAAGAAACCTCCCCCGAAAAAGCGATCGTCCTCATTCGACTCGGCAACCTACTTAGTACCCTCAGCCGTTTTAATGAAGCCCAATCAATCCTACAAGAGGGTTTAACTATAGCCACCAATTTAAACCTAAACTCCGAACAAGTTACCGCCCTCATTGGTTTGGGAAATGTCGCCAAAAACCGTAAAAATTATACCACAGCCTTAGACTATTATCAACAAGCCCTAAATATATCTCCTTCTCCTCAACAGCAGGCGGTTATAGAACTCGCTAAATTAAGTTTATTTGCTGAAAATCAACAATAGCCAGCCTTTAGTCAACTATTACCCCGCACCAAATATCACCTAAATCAGTTACCATCAAACCAGACAACTATCTATTATCGTCTGAACCTAGGAAAGCATTGGTCAGCCTTTCAACAAGCACAAAATCCCCAATCATCTTGGCAGGATATTCTGGAACTGTATACCCAAGCAACTCAAGAGGCGATCGACCTAGGAGACCAACGCGCACAAGCCTTTGGGTTAGGTTATATAGCCAGTGTTTATGAACAAACCCAACAATGGCAAATTGCCCAAAATATCACCCAAAATGCCTTAATCTTGAGTCAACAAATTAAAGCCCCAGATATTTCCTACTTATGGTTATGGCAATTAGGTCGCATTCAACAGGCACAAGGAAAACCAGAAAAAGCCATATATTCCTACTTGGAAGCCGTCAACCTCATTGGCTCCCTAAGTCAAGATATCGCATCCGTCGGTCGAGAGTTTCAGTTTTCTTTTCAAAATAGTATTGAACCCGTATATCGAGAATTAGTATCCTTACTATTAGAAACCACACCGCCGGGTAATTCTATCAGTCAGAATAACTTATCCCAAGCTATTAATGTAATCGAGTCTTTAAAAGTTGCCGAATTAGATAAGTTTTTTAGGGCTGATTGTGTAGATATTGTCACTAGAAAAATAGATGAAATAGACCCCAGCGCCGCCGTTATCTATCCCATCATCTTAAAAGATAATCTTCATGTGATTGTCAGTAAACCCAATCAACCCCTAGTTCATCATCAAATTAATGTCAGCCAAACCGAAGTAGAAGCCACCATTAAACAACTCTCTGAAGCATTAGTTATTCGCAGCCGCCGCGATTTTTATGAACCAGGACAAAAACTCTATAATTGGGTAATTCGACCCATCGCTGAGGAAATTAATCCCGAACAAATTAAAACCCTTGTTTTTGTCCCTGATGGTTCCTTCCGTAATATCCCCATGGCAACCCTTTATGATGGCGAAAAATATCTCATAGAGACCTATAGTATTGCCATTACTCCCGGATTAAAATTACTATCCGATAAATCCATCAAACAGCTAGATTTAAAAGTTCTAGCCGGAGGATTAACTGAGGAAAGATATGGCTTTAGTCCTCTGATTTATGTAGCCGACGAAATCGCCACTATTCAATCAGAAACAGCCAGCAAAGTCCTACTTAATGAAGATTTCACCAATCAATTAATCCGCCAAAAACTAGAATTCACTAACTACCCCATCGTTCACTTTGCTACCCACGGTCAATTTAGTTCTCAGCTAGATGAGACATTTATTTTAGCTTGGGATAGTCGTATTAATATTCTGGAATTGGATAGTTTATTGACTGAAAAAACCCTCACAGGTCGTACTCCCATAGAATTACTAATTCTCAGCGCCTGTCAAACCGCCTCTGGTGATAATCGTGCCACTTTAGGACTAGCCGGAATGGCAGTTAAAGCCGGAGCGCGTAGTACAGTTGGCACTCTCTGGTCAGTGAATGACCAAGCCAGCAGTGAGTTAATGAGTCAATTCTACAGATTTTTAAACCAAAAGCAATTAAACAAGTCCGAAGCACTCAGGGAAGCGCAATTAAAACTCTTAAACACTTCCTTGTTCCGCCATCCCTTTTATTGGAGTCCCTATATTTTAGTCGGTAATTGGTTATAAACATTTCTCCCCACTGATGGTATAATCATCTAACACCGATGTTGACCAAACACCTGGCTAAGACCCATGACCACCTCAACCGCTAAAACAACCTTTATCGACCTATTTTCCGGAGCCGGAGGGATGTCCTGTGGCTTGGAAATGGCAGGTTTTGAATGTTTGTTAGGTGTCGATTTCGATAAATCTGCGATCCAAACCTTTCAAAATAATCACCCTCAAGCGGAAACAATTTGTGGCGACCTGCGGGAGATTTCTACCGAGCAAATTAGGGAATTAATTGGCGATCGCCATATTAACTTAATTTGTGGAGGTCCCCCCTGTCAAGGTTTTTCCACCATTGGGAGTAACAATAATCTGGATAAACGCAATTTTTTATTTTTAGAATTTCTACGGTTTGTTGAACAACTTAAACCCGACTATATCATCATTGAAAACGTCACGGGTTTATTATCCCGAAAAAACGAAAACACCCTCACATCAATTTTAACTTGTCTACAGAATATCGGATATACTGTTGATGTCCGGGTCCTATCTGCTCATCATTACGGAGTCCCCGAAAAACGCAGGCGCACCATTTTTTTAGGTAATCGTTTCGGCGTACCCAATTTATATCCATCCCCACAATTTCAAGATAATGAACCGGATTTAGACTTTCTTCCTGCTGCTAAAACCGTAGGATTTGCTTGGGAAAATTGGTTAGAATACCAGGGAAAAACGTACAACCACGACCTCAGCACCGCCCAAATTCCCAATCATTTAGAACGTCAAAGAATCCAGCATATTCCCGAAGGTAAAGGCGTTCGTTATCAACCAGACCAACAGGCTTATTTACCCCCCGAATTATGGTATGATATAGATTGGGAAAAGCTGCGAGAATCCCGATTTAGGGAAACCAAACTTAAACGCCTAGCGCGAGATAGTTATTCTCCCACCATCAACACCAGTCGCACCACTTACTATCACCCCACAGAAAACCGTTATCTGACCCCCAGGGAAGCCGCAGCCATTCAGTCTTTCCCCCCCAATTTCATCTTTTACGGAACCGTTACCCAACAGTGGCGACAAATTGGCAATGCCGTTCCCCCTTTATTAGCCAAAGCATTAGGGGAAGCTATTTTAAAATTAGATTTAAAATTAGATAACTCCCAAAACTCAGGAGATAGTCTGAATACAGAATCAGGTATTGAGCAAATTAGAGCTAATGCCTTTAATTATAAAACCAGTGCCTGAGCTTAAAAATTATCGGGTTATTTGACAGATAGGGTACTAAGTCTTAGTACCCTACTGTTAGACTAAGCCATCACAGAATGTTCTGGACGGGCGAAAATCATGCGGCCGGCCGAAGTTTGCAGAGAACTGGTGACAACTACCCGCAGTTGGTCGCCGAGGTATTCGCTACCCGATTCTACCACAACCATCGTGCCATCCTCAAGATACCCAATTCCTTGGGAAGGTTCTTTACCCTCCTTGCGGATTTTCAATTCCAGAATATCCCCAGGTAAATAGGACGGACGCACCGCCTGGGTGAGATCATTAATATTCAGCACTGGAACCTGTTGGACGGTTGCCACTTTAGACAAATTGTAATCATTAGTCAGCAGAAACCCATTAATTTCTTGAGCAAACCGCACTAATTTCGCGTCTACAGTGGCAATATCCTCATAGTCCGCCGAGTGAATTTGAATTCGTTCTGGGTATTCTTCCCGGATACGGTTAAGGATATCAAGTCCCCGTCGTCCCCGCGCCCGTTTTTGATCATTAGCAGCATCAGCTACCAATTGCAATTCTTGCAGAATAAACTGAGGCACGAGAATTTTACCTTCCAGAAATCCAGTTTCTAGTAGAGGTTCAATGCGACCATCAATGATGCAACTGGTATCAAGAACTTTGGTATGAGCAGATTTGAGAGTTCCCTCAGCCAGTAGTGTAGTTTCCAAACTATTGGGGTTGATTAGCTGTAGAAAAGCCCGTCCATGGGTATCAGCCAGGTTAACCCCAGTGTAGCCAAATAGAACACTACATAACACAGCCCCCAGGGGTTTGATAAAGCCAACCTCTTTAGGAATGGGTAACAAAAAGAGGGGAGCGAGCATGAGGTTAGCAATCAGTAAACCGATTACCATACCAATAGAACGGGTGAGTAATACCTCAAGAGGCATTTGGCGGATTTGTTCCTCGACCCGGTGATAAGTGGTTTGTACGACTAAACCGATTACCATACCAATTAGGCCAGTAAAAGCGGCGGTGACAGACCGTAATCCCTCAATATTAGTTACCTGTTCTAGGACACTGCTGGGAAGCAGTTCTATCCCGTAAAAGCCGGTTCCGGCTCCTGCTATGATAAATAAAATGATAATGGTGGCATCTAGCATAGTTCTGGAGAATCCCAATTAAATCTCAATTCCCCTAGAGGGATTGAGTGGTTTTGTATTTTGCTTAATTATATCTTTCACGGGCTAACCGATTTAATTGTGGGTAATTTCGGTAATCACGACTGGTCTGGGGGTGTTAGTGGTTTTCCTGTCTGAGGTTTCGGGTGTTGATAAATTCCTATATTGGTTGATTGGAGGCGGATTGAGGCTGGTTGAGGCGTAACAATTATTTTATAAATTGCTAGAATTAGATCAGAGTCCAGCTAAAGAAGTGTCACTGTCAGCACCCCCGGCTGAAGCACGGGGGCTTCGTGCCCCCCTTTCAGGTAGCTGACCAGCTATAGCCTTAACTGGC
>NZ_JBIMLI010000023.1:0-46434 GCF_051859755.1 Limnospira sp. | reverse complement strand
ACTCTACCCAGGGACTGGAACGGTGCTTTTGGAATCTTTCTAAAAGCTTTGCGGGATACCGCCTCTGTTACCTTAACCGGTAATAGTGCTATCGTCGCATTGTCCGGGAACAACCGGAAAAATGTCGCGTAAATGTATCAGATCATGGTTGCCTGGTCGGGATATGATTTGTTGGTTGCCATTAATACCCACTAACACTAAAAAAGTTGTAGTGAGGACATTCTGGCACAAGTGTTTGGTAAAACTATGATCAATATACTGAAAGGGGGAAGCCGATGAAATTCGAGAGTGCAATACAGGAAGCCTGTTATGAGAAAATTACTACTTGGATGAGGGAACTTTACGGTAAATTTCCTTGTGCCAGACAGGATGTGCCGGGACTGGCCCTGTTTATGGGGTCAGCACTGGTGGAGGTGTTTGTTTTTCCGTGGGGAAAAGATGAGGCAATTATTAACACTCGTTCCTATGTGGTGACGGGAACAGAACTTACCCCAGACCTGATGCGGTTTCTGTTGCGGGAAAACAGCAATATGCGCTTTGGAGCCTTTGGCATTGATGATAATGGTGATGTTCTGTTCGAGCATACCATTGTGGGTTCGACCTGCGACAAAATTGAACTGGAATCTTCGGTAAATGCGGTGCTAGAAATTGCTGATGATTATGATGACAAAATTGTGGAGCGTTGGGGAGGAATGCGGGCTTTAGATCGGATTCGCTAGTATTATACTGTGGCCGATCGCTCTACCACCACCAAATTTTATCGAAAATGTCGGGCAGAATACCCCATCCTTTTTGCCAGGTGCGGATGAATGCCCGACCAATATACTCAATCTTCTCGCCGCTATCTACAGACGGCGCGTGACCTCGCTCCGGTTTTTTGGTGTTGACAAATCCTGACCCACCACCAAACCCCCGGATTTGGGGGTTTAAGGGGAGATTAGCGGAAGAAACGGCGATCCATGCGATTTCCAGTGCCGCCGTCTGCTGGGTCTAGGAAAGGTTTTAACAGAATCCCTTGGGAACGATTAGACGAACTCCTGGGAATGATGCCTTCCAGTGTACCAAGGGTTGAGCGTTCATTGACCAAAGTCAAAACTCCCTGGGTACTCTGTCCGCTGTCAGCAATTAACAAATTCTGAAAAATGCGATCGCGCACGACTTCGGCACTTTCGCCAGCCGGAACCGTCAGGACAATCCGACATTGAGGGATATCTTCCGTAGTAGCACAAACAGTGTTGTGGCCATTTTCTACAGCGGTCTGTAAAGCCACCAACCCATCAGGGCGATAGGACTCCAGACGGCTACTAATTTCCTGACAGCGACGTTGGGGAGTCCAACCACCTCCCATTTCACCAGGAACCGCCCAGGGGAAGCCTTGAGTTGGTTGGCTGACGGGATAATACATAACTGTATATTGACCGTTGACCACTTCACAGCGGAACCGGGGAATATTGGCGGTTTCTGTTTCTACTTCTACCTGGGGAATGGGAACTGTCTCCTCTTGCTGGGGAGGAATAGAGGTTTGTGTAGGGATTGGTTGTGGGTTTTGGGGAAAATTAATCCTAGGAAGACCGAGTTGATCAGTAATCTGGGACCAGGAGGGACTAAAATGGCGATCGCCTATGGACAGGGGCCTAGCTGTGGCCGCACCCTGATTGATTACCAGAGGCATGGCTAAGGATAAGCTGATCACCCCGAAAATAGGGGAAAATTTACGCCAACCAAACTTGAATTGTGTAAACATGGAATTTTTTTCCTCCTTCAGGTAAAGTAGTGATATTTTCTTAGGCAAGGTGGCAACTCATTTTGTTTACAAATATTTACAGTTGCTCAGGACTCGCGTAAAATACTCAGGTGTCAAACTTCTAAGGAGTGCAAACAATAATGTCGGAGGGCCAGAAGCTGCTGACGGTTCCCAAGGATTTCCTAGTCCCGGAAGGGGGTTTAAATATAACCCTCCTTATGTTCTTAGGGGCTATTGCGATCGTCATTAGTTCTACTCTAGGTTACTGGTGCTGGCACTGGCCTAATTGGTTCTGTTTTTTGTGTAATGTACTAGCCCTACATCTAGCAGGGACAGTCATTCATGACGCATCCCATAATTCTGCACACCGCGATCGCACCCTGAATGCGATTCTGGGACATGGTAGTGCTTTAATGTTGGGTTTTGCCTTTCCAGTTTTTACCCGGGTCCATATCCAACATCATGCCCATGTTAATGACCCAGACAATGATCCTGATCATTTTGTTTCCACAGGGGGGCCGTTGTGGTTAATTGCAGCCAGATTTTTTTATCACGAGATTTTCTTCTTCCGGCGGCGACTGTGGCGCAAGTATGAGTTACTGGAGTGGTTTTTAAGCCGTATGGTGGTCGTGGTAATTGTCGCCCTAGGGGTTCACTATGATTTTTTGGGCTATATTCTCAACTTCTGGTTTACTCCGGCTTTAGTGGTAGGACTGGCTTTGGGCTTATTCTTTGACTATTTGCCCCATCGTCCTTTTCAAGAACGCAATCGCTGGAAAAATGCCAGGGTTTATCCTAGTGCGCTCCTCAATATTTTGATTTTGGGACAAAACTACCACTTGATCCATCATCTGTGGCCGTCAATTCCCTGGTATAAATATAAACCTGCCTACGAAGCGACTAAACCTCTGTTAGATGCCAAAGGCTCTCCCCAAACCTTGGGATTGCTTAATGGCAAGGACTTCTGGGGTTTCATGTATGATATTTTCCTAGGGATTCGTTTTCACCATCACAAATCGCCTAAGTTGTCTAACTCAGAGGATTGAATCAACCAAAATGAGATCCCAGGAACAAAAACAGGAACCACAAGGGGAAACCAAGCCCAAAGACCCGGCTCCAACCGCTAAAGGGGGGAAATTTCGGGAAAATTTGGTGATTCTGGCGGTGGCTTTGAGTCTATCGTTACTAATCCGCATTTTTGTGGCTGAACCCCGTTATATTCCCTCGGATTCAATGTTCCCGACTTTGGAAATTGGCGATCGCTTAGTGGTAGAAAAGGTTTTATATAGATTCAGTCCTCCCAAGTTTGGGGATATTATTGTTTTTACGCCACCTGGACAGTTAAGGGTTCAAGGCTACACCAAAGACCAAGCATTTATCAAGCGTATTATTGGTGAACCAGGTCAACTGGTGGAAATTCGCGGCGGTAAGGTTTATTTAGATAATGATCCGATCGCAGAAGAGTATATCGCGGAACCTCCTGAGTATGATTGGGGACCGAATTTGGTACCTGACCAACAGTATTTTGTCATGGGAGATAACCGCAACGATAGCAATGATTCCCACATCTGGGGATTTTTACCCCAACAGAACATTATTGGTAGGGCGGCTTGGCGTTTTTGGCCTTGGAAACGATTAGGGCCGATCTAAGATAAAATTTGTCTATAAGGATTATAGCCCGAAGTGGTACGGCAATTGCGACCCTTGGGGGGTACAGTAGCCGAGATTTCGGTGTTACAATTGTAGACAAAATATAGGAGCAATTCCTGGGTTAAGGAATCGCGATCGCCTGTTGTATAAAAGATTTAACCAATTATGAGTTTCTTTGAATCTGAGATTGTACAGCAAGAAGCCAAACAGTTATTTGAGGACTATCAGTCTTTAATCCAACTGGGAAGCGATTATGGGAAATTTGACCGAGAGGGCAAAAAACTGTTTATTGAGAATATGGAATCGATGATGGATCGTTACCGTATCTTTATGAAGCGGTTTGAACTGTCTGAGGATTTCATGGCCCAGATGACTATGGAACAGTTAAAAACTCAACTAGGCCAGTTTGGGATTACCCCTGACCAGATGTTCCAACAAATGCACATGACCCTAGAAAAGATGAAATCGGAACTGGAAAAACAACCTTAGATGGTTTATCCAAAAACTTGAGCCTCAGAAAATGCTGTATATGGCATTTTGGGGGCTTATTTTGTCCGCTACAAGGCTATAACCGGATTTTGGTTTGATCAGTTGTGGGTGCGATCGCTACGGTCGCCAATTTTTTGTTAAAATACGTTAAGCACCCATCCTCCCACTGACTGGTTTTAAAAAGTTACCCCTTATGACTAACGTTCCTGTAACTCGGATTCGTAATTTTTCGATTATTGCTCATATTGATCATGGTAAGTCTACCTTAGCCGATCGCCTACTTCAGCAGACCGGGACTGTCGCTGATCGCCAGATGAAGGAACAGTTCCTAGATTCCATGGATATTGAACGGGAACGGGGGATTACCATCAAACTCCAGGCCGCTCGGATGAATTATACAGCCAAAGATGGTCAGGAATATGTTTTGAATCTGATCGATACTCCTGGCCATGTGGACTTTTCCTATGAGGTATCCCGTTCTTTGGCTGCTTGTGAGGGAGCGCTGTTAGTTGTGGATGCTTCCCAAGGGGTGGAAGCGCAAACCTTGGCTAATGTCTATTTAGCTTTGGAGAATGATTTAGAAATTATCCCAGTCCTCAATAAAATTGATTTACCTGGAGCTGAACCTGAACGGGTCGCTGGGGAAATTGAGGAAATTATTGGTTTAGACTGTTCCGATGCGATCCGCGCTTCTGCTAAGGAAGGTATTGGTATTGGGGAGATTTTGGAGTCTATTGTCAAATTAGTTCCGCCTCCCAAGGATACCGTATCCGAGAAACTGCGGGCGTTGATTTTTGATAGCTATTATGACAGTTATCGTGGGGTGATTGTCTATTTTCGGGTCATGGACGGGACGGTTAAAAAAGGCGATCGCATTCGTTTAATGGCATCTGGTAAAGAATACGAAATTGATGAGTTAGGAGTATTAGCCCCCACTCAAACCCCTGTTGATGAATTGCACGCCGGGGAAGTCGGCTATCTGGGTGCGGCGATTAAGGCTGTGGAAGATGCCCGGGTTGGTGATACCATTACTATGGCTAAAAATCAGGCGGATAACCCTCTCCCTGGATACACAGAGGCTAAACCCATGGTATTTTGTGGGTTATTTCCTATTGATGCTGACCAGTTTCCCGACTTACGAGAAGCCCTCGATCGCCTCAAGTTAAATGATGCTTCTTTGTCATACGAACCTGAAACGTCTAGTGCTATGGGGTTTGGTTTCCGGTGTGGTTTCTTGGGGTTACTACACATGGAAATTGTCCAAGAGAGATTGGAACGAGAATATGACCTAAATTTGATTGTCACTTCTCCTTCTGTGGTCTATAGGGTGACCACTAATACTGGGGAAGTGCTGATGATTGATAACCCGAGTAAATTACCCGAACCTAATCACCGCGAGAAAATAGAGGAACCTTATGTGCGGGTAGAAATGATTACCCCAGAGACTTTTGTGGGTACTTTGATGGAATTAGCCCAAGGTCGGCGGGGTGATTTTCTGGATATGAAATATCTGACTATGGGGCGGACAACTTTGGTTTATGAGGTTCCTTTGGCTGAGGTGGTGACGGACTTTTTTGATCAAATGAAATCGCGATCGCGGGGATATGCCAGTATGGAATATCATTTTGTCGGCTACCGTGAGAATCCTTTGGTTAAGCTGGATATTATGATTAATAAGGATACTGTAGACTCCCTGGCGATGATTGTTCATCGGGATAAAGCCTATAATGTCGGACGGGGAATGGCGGAAAAACTCAAAGAGTTGATTCCTCGCCATCAGTTTAAGGTCCCTATTCAAGCGGCGATCGGTTCTAAGGTGATCGCTAGTGAACATATACCAGCTTTGCGTAAGGACGTTTTAGCTAAGTGTTATGGCGGTGATATTAGCCGTAAAAAGAAATTACTCCAGAAGCAGGCTAAGGGTAAAAAACGGATGAAGGCTTTGGGGTCGGTGGATGTTCCCCAAGAGGCTTTTATGGCGGTTTTAAAACTTAATCAAGATTCCTAATTTCTGGCGATGTGGTTGGGGTATCACTGGGGGGGATTTTGGGGGCTTAAAAGTCAAAATAAATGTAGGGTAAACCACCTTCTGGGGCTAATAATAAGACCGCGAAAAAGCACAGGGGAACTAAAATTAACTTAATCGGCCAGTTGAGTTGTACTTTTAAACCCCGTCGAAATGCGGTGGCGATCGCCATGGCTATGATTACCCCAACTAGAATCCTGGCTAAATCAATTCTTTCAACTCCTAAAGCCTCCACATAAACTAGGTGGGCAAATTGAATGTCGGCGCGGGTGCCCCAAAGGTTTTGCACTACCCAAAATGAATCCTTTAAGTCAGGAAGTCTGAAGAAAATCCAAGTCCAAAAAACCATTAATTGGGTGATAAACCAACTGATAATTATACCTGGAAAAGTTAGCCAAATCCACTCTATTGATAACTGTTTAGATAGGGTGTCTGTCAGTCGGTGAATGACTAAAGCTACCCCGTGTAATACCCCCCATAAAATAAACCCCCAGGCTGCGCCGTGCCAAATTCCCGCAATTAACATGACAATTAGTAAGTTGAGACAGGTGCGCGTGAGTCCCACCCTTGACCCTCCTAGGGGAAAATATAGATAATTTCGCAGCCAGTCCCCTAGGGTGATATGCCATCGTCGCCAAAAATCGGCGATACTGGTGGTAAAATAGGGAGCATCAAAATTTTCTGGTAAGTTTAATCCTAGTAGTAATGCTGTACCTCTGGCTAGGTCTACATAGCCGGTAAAATCTAAATAAAGCTGTAAACCATAAGCCACTGTAGCCAGCCATAAGTCGCCACTTCCAGCCCGTTGTAAGTTTTCAAAACTTAGGTCTACGAAAATACCAATGCGATCGGCAAAAATTCCTTTTTTGACTGCGCCCATAGCCAGCAACCATAAACCATCTGTGATTTTTTCTGGTGTGGGAAATTGCAGGGTTTGGAATTGATTTTTGAGATGATGATAGCGGGTAATTGGGCCGGCAATGAATTTGGGGAATAAGAATTTATAGCTGGTAAATTCTAGTAAAGAATTGGTGGGGGGTGCGCCTCTATATACATCTATTAAATAGGCGATTATTTCAAAGCAGAAAAAACTCAATCCTAAAGGTGGTACAATATAGGAACTTACCCAAACCGCTGCATCTTGAATCTGATTATTATTGAAGATGCCGCCAATGATATTGAGCAGAAAAGGAATATATTTAAAGCCTAGTAATAGTAGGAGGTTGATGGTAATTCCAATCCACAATAAAATCAGGCGGCGACGGTTGAAGGAACTATTGGCAATTTGCCAGTCTTCTAAAGGCTCACCGATAGAGAGGGCTAAACCAAAGTTAAAGAAAATGCACAGTAACAGCAGGGGGATATATTGAATTTGTAGGGAGGCATAAAATATTAAACTGGCTGCTAATAGTATGATTAATCTGCCTTTGCGCCAGGGTGTTAGCCAATAAATCAGGAAGACACAAAACAGGAAGATAGCGTAATCGGTGGAGATAAAAGTCATAAATAGGGAAGTGGGAAGTTGCCATAATAAAGGCGGGTTATCTGCTCAGGGTCAATGGTGACCAATTAAGTGAATTAACCCGCCTCTTGATGAAGTTAGAAATTAACTGACATTAACGATCGCCTCTGAACTTTCGTTAGCCATGCGATCGACCGCTCGGACGGCGTAGGTTCCTGGTGAGACCCTGACCGCTGTGGTATTGCGATCGAGGACTCTCACCAACTGCCAACCATTGGTAAACTGCTGGTATAAAGCCCAAGATCGGATATCATGATCAGGAGATGGATTCCAGGAAATCATCCCGGAACTAGCTTGTAAACCCGTTGGGGGTTGTGGTGGTTCATTGTCTAGCCAAGGCATAGACGGCGGCAGAGCCGGAGTTGGGTAAACAGATGATTTAAATACCTCATTCACACCACTTTGATTATCCCGAAACATCTTCATGCTAAAAAAGATATTTCCCAGGGAAAGCTGATTAGCTTTTTGGCGAGAAATCTGGACTTGTCGCTGAAACTCAGACACCGGCCAACCATTAGCCAATTGACTCAGAAAGTTTCCCGCATAAATATGGCGCTGGAAGGGGTTATTCCGTACCCACCAATCCAATAACACCGGATAGCTCTGTTGTGGGGGGTCAATGCGCCAATAAAGTTGGGGAGAGAGATAATCTAACCATCCCCTATCCATCCATAATTTGACATCAGCAAAGATAGCCTCATATTGATCCATACCCACAATTCCCGGAGCCTTTCCAGGGCGATAAATACCAAAGGGACTAATGCCAAATTTGACATAGGGCTTAATTTCCTTAATCCCCTGATATAGGCGGAATATCATCTGATTGACATTATTTCGCCGCCAGTCAGCCAGGGAGAGATTACCCCCAGCCGCTCGATAGGCGTTGTAGGTTTGTCCGTCCGGGAAAGCAATTCCGGGTTTGGGATAGGGGTAAAAATAATCATCCAGGTGAACCGCATCTATGTCGTAGCGCCGGACAACATCCATAATCACGTTATAGGTGCGGTCTTGTACTTCTTTCGCACCAGGGTCCATCCAAATTAGGTCGCCGTAGCGGTAGGCGTATTGGGGATAAACCGCGGCCATGTGATTGGGTGCAAAAGGACCCCTTTCTGAACCCATGCGGGCGCGATAGGGATTAAACCAGGCGTGGAGTTCAATATTGCGCTTGTGGGATTCTTCAACGGCAAATTGTAGGGGGTCATAGAAGGGATTAGGGGCTTGCCCTTGTCTTCCCGTCAGCCAGGTACTCCAGGGTTCAATTTGGGACTGATAGAAAGCATCGCCAGTGGGGCGAATTTGCAAGACTAGGGCGTTAAGGTTTAATTCCTGCATCCGGTTAAGGATAGCTAGGAGTTCAGATTTTTGTTGGGCTACCGATAGATTGGAAGCTGAGGGCCAGTCAATATTAACTACCGAGGCGACCCATACTCCCCTAAATTCCCGTTGATGGCTGGGTTGATTGGCTTGGGGGCTGTTGCTGGCGGTTTCAAAAGGGTTTGGTAGGGGAATTTGGCTGAGTTCAAAATCCGGCCCTACCTGGGTTGGGGTGGGTGGCGGTTGTGGGGGGTTGGTAATGGCGGAAATTATGCGATCGCCTGCTGCGGCACAATAGGCGTGGGTTTGGCTAAGGACGAATCCGAGAATCAGCCCACATACCCAAATGCCGATTTTTCTCTGGAGGCTAGTGATGGGTTTAACCGTGATAGATTCCCGGTAGCCCCTAAATTTGGCGAGGCGGCGCGAGTCGTTGTTGGATGTCATAGATGGATCTTGAGCAGATAATTTGGTGATGATTTTGGTTAGGATAAACAATTTATCAGATTTGGCCTTATAGTGGCTACTGGCTATGGTAATGCGATCGTCACCAATCCTGAGTAAATAGATATCCGGGACAATAGTTTGGTTCCGGTAATAATATCAGTTGATATCTGAGGTAAAATTTGCTAGAGTTCCGAGATACCTCTGGCAAAAGTCTCAGGAACTTAGAATCCTAGGGCAATAGCCTGTAGGATGGATCGGCAAACCACTAGGTGATTTTGAGGAGATGAGTTTAATGAAGTCTAAACTGTTAGGTGGGTTGTGTGTGCTGATTACAGCATTCATGCCTGTCAAAGCCTTCGCTCAAATTGGAGTTCCCACAACTCCATCAGATTTTGATATCAGATACCAGCGACCAGATCCGCAAACTGGCAGAGTGACTCCCCCCAGGTACTACAGCTTGCCCGATTTGGCTAATCCTTTTCGGACTCTCCCTTCTGCTTTCCGCTATCCGATTATCTATGAATTAGGAGTTAACCGCAACATCAGAAGTGACGCAGTAATCACCGATGAAGTATTTATTCCTAATCTGCCACCAATTCCGGCCGGCATTACCCTAGATAATATTCCCCGCGTCCGCGCTGAATATACCCGCCGGGTTGAGGAGTGGGGCGAACGGGTTCAGGAATGCAAGAGACTTGATCCCCTGATCATTAAAACTGATACCGGAAACCCCGTGTTAATTAATCAACGTTCTGCTGGAAGAATTGTTCTGAACGCTAACAATATTTCTGTTTGTCCCAGATAACAGAATCATAGATTATCCGTTGTTGCCCAGGTGTTGTTGCTAATCCCCTCTTGGTATCAAGACGGGGATTATTTCTATTTAGCACCGAAAATAGACTAAAATTATGCCACCTATGGCGACTGGAAATATTTTGAGCCATAATTAATCATAATCGCATCCGTCTTGGTTTTCTAAGGGTCCGAAAATTTTATGACTGCTCAAGTGATGACTCATCCCTAGGTAGTCCCTAAAGGTGGCACAGGAAACGAGGGAGTCTGCCCACAAGTTCTCTGTTATCTTAATTGATTATGATATTCTCCAATCAAATCCAGGTTTTATCTGCTCATTCCCGTCATAGGGTTAAACCGAAGAAATTAGTCAGACCCGTGATCACCCCAGATAGTCCCCTATCGGCTTTGTTTGAAGCTGGGACAGATGGGATGGTTATAGCAGATGACTTGGGATATTACCTTGATGCTAACCAGGCCGCTTGCCAATTATTTGGGTTGCCACATCAAGATTTGATGGGATGTCGGATTAGTGATTTTGCTGAACCCGGCTTTAATTTTGAGGAAACTTGGCAAGATTTCCTCCACCAAGGGGAGATGCGTGGCTCATTTCGTCTGATACGACCTGATGGTGGTGTGGTGATGGTCGAGTATATGGCTAGGGCTAATTTTTTGCCTAATTGTCATCTGGTAACTTTACGAGATGTTACCGAAATCAAAAGCCTACAAGAACAGGTAGAATCGTTGCAATCTGCCTTAGCCGCCTCTGTCTGTACTCCTGAAAAACTGGGACAGATTACCGCACAAATGGACGCAGAGTATTGTCTGCAACAAATTGGTCGCCACATTCCTGGGATAATTTATAAGTTTTGTCAAAATCTCGATGGTGGGTTTGCTTTTCCCTACAGTAGCGAAGGGTTACGAGAGATTTATGGTATTGAACCAGAAGCCGTGCGGTCTGATGCTAGTGCCCTTTTTAATGCGCTGCATCCTGATGATATACAGTTGGTAGAAGAGTCGATTTTGGCATCGGCGAAAAATTTGACTCCCTGGCTTTGCGAGTATCGTATAACTCACCCTGATGGTCGATTGTTATGGTTGCTTGGTCATGCTACACCCCAACGAGAGCAGGATGGTAGCACGACTTGGTATGGTTATGTGCGAGATATTACTGAGCAAAAAGAAAGTGAAATTGCCCTACGAAGAAGCGAGAGTCAGTTTCGGAATTTGACTGAAAATCTCAATGATATGGTGTTTATTGCTGATGTGGATGGCACTTTTAGTTATGTGAGCCCAAATTTTGAAGAAATTACGGGATATCCCATTGATGAGTTGTTGGGTATTTCTTTTGCCGAGTTTGTACATAGTGAAGATCTGCCAATTTGTGTAGATGCTTTTCATCGAGCTTTATTAGGGGAAAAAGTGCGAGGTGCTGAATATAGGGTGTTACATAAAGATAATCGCTATTACTGGCATTCTACTAATGTGTCGGCGATGAGAAATGATGAAGGTGAGGTGATAGGATGTTTGGGAATTGCCCGATATATTCATGACCGTAAACAGGCGGAAATGGCGGTGCGGGAAAGTCATATTCGTTTAGAAATTGCCCTAGAATCAGCTGATATTGGCACTTGGGATTGGAAGATGCAAACTAATGAGTTGGTTTTATCGGAGGAACATTGGCGGAATTTTATCGGTGCGACGGAAGGGGTGGTTCATCATAATGTTAATGAGTGGATCAGTCGAATTCACCCAGAGGATATGGAATTAGTTTCTGAGAATATGAATCGACATATCCGGGGAGAAATTGATATTTATGAGACTGAACATCGTTTACGATGCGAGGATGGTTCCTATAAATGGGGTTTAGGTATTGGTAAAATTGTGGAGAGGAATCGTTTGGGTGAACCGCTGCGATTTATGGGAATTTATCAGGATATTTCGCAGCGTAAAGCTAATGAACTGGCGCTACAAGAACTGACTAATCAACTGCAAAAAGCTCAAAAAGTGGCGCATCTTGGGAACTGGTCTTTTGAGACTCAAACCCAAAAGGTTACTTGGTCGGAAGAGGTATTTAATCTGTTTGGTATGAGTCCGGAACAAGGTGAGCCGACTTTTGCAGAACATCTGACCAGAATTCACCCTGACGATCGCTCTTTCTTTCAAAATAGGGTTGCGGAAGCTAATAAGGGGATTCCCCAAAACTTCGATTTTCGGGTTGTGCGTGCTGGTGATGAGGTGGCTTATCTGAATGCTCGGATTGAAATAGAACAGCGGGACGAGCAGGTGGTGCGGATGTTTGGGACGGTGATGGATATTACGGAAAGAGTGAAGGCGCAAGAGGAAGTTTATCAATCGCGGGAGTTGTTGCAAACTATTCTTGATGCTCTGCCACAGTCGATATTTTGGAAGGATTCTCATAGTGTGGTTATGGGGTGTAACCAGGCTTTTGCTACGGCTTTCGGTCGTGAAAATACGAGCTTTTTTATAGGAAAAACGGATTATGATTATTGTGTGAGCCGAAAAGAAGCTGAACATTATCGCACTTGCGATCGCCAGGTGATGAATAGCGATCGACCCCAAATCAAATTAATTGAAAATAAAAGCAATGCTGATGGTAGCATTAATTGGGTAGAAACCACTAAAATACCTCTCCATGATGCCGACGGAAAGGTAATTGGTTTGGTGGGAATTTTTGAAGATATTACAGACCGGATACAGGCGGAAAATGCCTTAAAAGAAAGCGAGGCTCAGACCCGCGCTTTGCTGGATGCTATTCCTGATATGATGTTCCGCTATAGATCCGATTATGTTTTGGTTGATTATAAGCCATCTCCACAGGTGACACCGTTAATAGAACCCTCGCAATTTTTGGGTCGAAATATCCATGAAGTCTTGCCTGATTTTCTGGCTATACCAACCAGTCAAGCTATTGCAGAAACCCTAAAAACTCAACAAATTCAGGTGTTGGAATATGAACTAGAAATGCCTGAAGGGGTCCGAAATTATGAGGCGCGGTTTGCTCCCTGTGGTAATGATGTTTTGTCTATTGTTCGAGATATTAGTGAACAGCAAGCGGCTTTAAGGGAACGCCAAAAAGCGGAACAAAAGTTGCAATCTTTGCTGAGTCGCACCCAAACTTTAAATCGGATCAGCACCGAAATTCGCAATTCTCTTAATTTAGATACGATTTTGCAAAATGCTGTCAATGCGATTTTTCAGGAAATTCAAGTTGATATTTGTGCATTTGTATGGTATAGAGCCGATACCAATCCACCCTGCTTAGAAAATGTTAAGGAGCAGAAAAATTCAGGAATACCTAGTTGGATAGGGAGTTATAATATTGATGATTTACCGAAATTATTTTATCATTTATTTCATGGCAAAATATATCGGGTAGATGTAGTTAAGGATAGCCAAGATGAACCCTTAAAAGAATTTTGTCAACAGTCAGGAATTGACAGTTATTTGGTGTTACCTGTGCATACTGCTGGCGGGACAATTGGAGGTTTTGAAATCGGGAGAGTTCAGAGTGATTGTATTAAGGGTTGCGAATGCGATCGCTCTTGGTTAGATGATGAAATAGAACTCCTACAAAATCTGGCAACTCAGGTAGCGATCGCCATTTATCAAGCTCAACTTTATCAGGAGTCCAAAGCCAAAGGTAAGGAATTACAAAAAGCATATCGGGAATTACAAGAAACACAAGTGCAGTTAATTCAAGCTGAAAAAATGTCTAGTTTAGGTCAATTAGTCGCCGGTGTGGCTCATGAAATCAATAACCCAGTTAGTTTTATTTACGGCAATTTAACCCACACTTCTACCTATACGGAATCTTTGTTAGAATTGATTGATACTTATCAAGAATTGTATCCTGACCCTCCCCCAGAAATTAGCGATTTAATTGAGGATATGGATTTAGATTTTATTAAGGATGATTTCCCAAAAATCATTAGTTCAATGACTAATGGAGCCTCCCGGATTCGGGATATTGTTAAATCCCTGCGTACCTTCTCCCGTTTAGATGAAGCCAAGTTAAAATCGGTGGATATTCACGAAAATATTGATAGCACCTTAGTGATTCTCCAAAATCGCGTCAATGGTAGCAATGGAAGTCCGGTAATTCAGGTAATTAAAGACTATGGAGATTTGCCGTCATTTGAATGTTATAGCAGCCTATTAAATCAGGTATTTATGAATTTACTCATTAATGCTATTCAGGCGATCGAGGAAAGACGAAATCTATTAAATACTGCGGCAAACTCTGATTATAGAGGATGTATAAACATCAAAACACGCCTCGCCCAGAAAAAGCAAATATTGATTGCCATAAAAGATAATGGTATTGGCATCAGTCCCGAACATCAAAACAAAGTGTTTAACCCATTCTTTACGACCAAAGCCGTAGGTCAAGGTACAGGGATGGGATTACCAACTAGCTACCAAATTATCACCCAAAATCACCACGGAGAGTTGAGTTTTTCATCAGCCCCAGGGGTGGGGACAGAATTTGTGATCAAGTTACCCTTGGCATAACTGCGAAGTTTGTATTACTCTATAGCACAATTTACAGAAAATTTTGGTTTTATGGGTTAAGCTATCAAAAGTTTAATCACAGACCGCCCACAATTAACTAGACCGAGGCTAGGAAAGCCTGGAAGCGCCTATCTATCCAAGTTCTGATTGAGTCAACCCTATTAACTACAGACTACGCCATGATTATGACTCTTCCCTTGTACAACTTTGGCGAAATTATCTATCAAGGAACCCGCACCATAGTTTATCAGGGTACTAAAACCAGTGATAACCAAGCGGTAATCATTAAGGTTTTACGAAATCCCCATCCGAATTTTAATGAACTGGCTCAGTTTCGCAATCAATATACACTGGCGAAAAATCTGGAACTGGCGGGAATTGTCAAACCTTTATCTTTAGAAAGTTATGGGAATAGTTATGCCTTAGTGATGCCCTATGAGGGACATATTTCTCTGAATCAGTGGGCTCATGAAAAATTATCAATTCCTGATTTTTTATCCATAGGGTTGCAACTGGCAGAAATTCTACACGGCTTATCTCAACAGAAGGTAATTCACAAAGATATTAAACCCGCCAATATCCTGATTCATCCGGAAACCAAAGAAGTTAAACTGATTGATTTTAGCCTAGCTTCATTATTGCCCAAAGAAAATCAGACTATCCAAAATCCTAATATTTTAGAAGGGACTTTAGCTTATTTATCCCCAGAACAAACTGGCAGAATGAATCGTGGCATCGACTACCGCAGTGATTTATATTCTCTGGGAATAACTTTCTATCAATTACTGGCGGGAGAGTTGCCTTTTAATGTTGATGATCCTATGGAATTAGTCTATTGTCATTTGGCTAAAATGGCAACTCCATTACATGAGGTTAACCCTGATGTGCCGAAGGTTTTATCTGATATAGTTGCCAAATTAATGGCAAAAAATGCTGAGGATCGTTATCAGAGTGCTTTGGGACTCAAACATGATTTAGAAAAGTGTTGGCAACAGTGGCAAGAAACTGGTAATATTGGCGAGTTTGCGATCGCCTCTGGTGACTTGAGCGATCGCTTTTTAATTCCCGAAAAACTCTATGGTCGAGAAAACGAAATTGACGAATTATTAGCAGCCTTTGATAGGATAGCTAATGGCGCATCAGAAATTATGTTAGTTGCCGGGTTTTCCGGTATTGGGAAAACCGCCGTAGTCCATGAAGTTCACAAACCGATTACTCGTCAGCAAGGCTATTTTATTCAGGGTAAATTTGACCAATTAAATCATCATATCCCTTTATCTGCTTTTGTGCAAGCACTCAGGGATTTAATGGGGCAATTTTTATCAGAATCTGACCTAGAAATAGCCCAATGGAAAGCCACAATTTTAGCAGCTTTAGGGGATAGCGGACAAGTTTTAATTGAGGTAATTCCCGAACTGGAACAAATCATCGGCCCTCAACCTCCCGTCCCCGAATTATCAGGAACTGCCGCCCAAAATCGGTTTAATTTACTCTTCCAAAAATTTATAGCAGTCTTGACAACTTCTGAGCATCCACTGGTGATATTTTTGGATGATTTACAGTGGGCAGATTTAGCCTCTCTGGAGTTAATGAAGCTATTAATGGAAGAAAAGACCTATCTACTGTTATTGGGGGCTTATCGGGATAATGAAGTGTCTCCCGTGCATCCTTTGATGTTCACAGTAGAAGAACTGAAAAAAATGGGTAAAACGGTTCATACTATTACTTTAAGTCCTCTGGAGTTTGAGGATAGTAATCAGTTAGTGGCGGATACCTTAGCTTGTACATTTGAACTAGCCGATCCTATCACCGAATTAATTAATCGTAAAACCAAAGGAAATCCGTTTTTTATCACTCAGTTTTTGAAAGCATTATATAACGATAAATGTATTAACTTTAATCTAAAAAAACGCTCCTGGGAATGTGATCTAGCCCAAGTTAATTCCCTATCTATCACGGATGATGTAGTTGAGTTTATGGCGACTCAGTTGCAAAAATTACCGGAAGAAACTCAGCAGATATTACAGTTAGCGGCTTGTCTGGGAAATCAGTTTAATTTGGATACATTAGCAATTGTTTGTGAAAAATCACCAACCCAAGTAGCGATCGCTTTATGGAAAGCCCTATTATACGGTTTAATCATCCCGGAAACTCAGCTTTATAAATTATATATAGCTGAGTATAAAACGGAGTTAAACAGTATCCATACTGACAAAGTAGAATACAAATTTTTGCATGACCGGGTACAACAGGCTGCTTATTCACTAATTCCTGAACAGCAAAAACAGGCTACTCATTACCGCATAGGACAACTATTGCTGAAACAAATTCCTCTTGAGTCTAGGGAAGATTACATTTTTGATATCATCAGTAAACTTAACTATGGTATAGCCTTAATTCCCACCCAAAAAGAACGGGATGAATTAGCCAAACTAAACCTGATAGCTTGTCGGAAAGCCAAAGCAGCTACCGCCTATCAAGCGGGTTTAGATTATACCCAGACGGGGTTATATTCACTTGGGGAAAAATCCTGGGAACGACAATATCAAATCACCCTAGAATTTTATAATTTGGGGGCGGAATTAGCTGCCTTGTCCGGTGATTTTGAGACTATGAACACTTTTATTGATGAGGTGATGTCTCATGGTAAAAAGTGGGTAGAAAAAGTGGATGTTTACCGGATTAAAATTCAAGCAAATGTGGCTCAAAATCAGCTAAGTCAGGCTATTGATATTGGTCAAGAGTTTCTGCAAAATATGGGTGTAAATTACCCAGCAAATCCCACCCCAAACGATATTAACCAAGTAGTTGCAGAAGTTATCGAACTCATTGGCGATCGCGATATTGACGACTTAGTTAACCTACCCTTAATGACAGATCTAGAAAAAATCGCGATTTTGCAGATAGCCAATAGTATGATTCCCGTCGCTTATATCTGCAAACCTCCCTTATTTCCCGTGTTTATTTCTTTAGGAGTTAAGCTATCAATTGAATATGGCAATACATCAGCTTCCGCCTTTAGTTATGCCTGTTATGGAGTAATTTGTTGTAATCTCTTACAAGATATAGATAGAGGTTTGAAGTTTGGTCAATTGGCGCTAACATTAGTGAAAAAATTAGACATCAAAACCGCAAAACCAGAAGTTACTCATGTAGTATGTTTATTTATTTTACACAGAAAAAACCATCTTAAAACCGTAGTTTATCTTCTACAAGACAGCTATAAAGAAGCCTTAGAAATTGGCAATCATGAACAAGCTGGATATTGCGCTCAAACCTTTTGCCTCAACTCATTTTGGGGTGGTGAAACTCTAGTCACCTTGGAAAAGCAGTCATCTGGATACTATAACGCTTTACAACGATTGAATCAAATAACCACTGCCAATTACTGTGGAATTTATTGGCAGTCTACTTTAAATTTATTGGGGTTAGCAGTCAACCCTCACATTTTATCAGGTGAAGCGATGGAAGAAACAGAAATTTTGCCTCGCATTACTGATAGTCATGATGTGCTGGGATTGTATATATTTTATCTATATAAAATGATGCTTTCCTATTTATTTGCAGAACTCAAATTAGCTGAAACTTATGCAATTGAGGCTAAAAAATATTTAATTGGTGGTGCTGGTATGATTAGCATTCCCGGATTTTATTTCTATGATTCCCTCACGGCTTTAGGCATTTATGCTCCCGAACATGAACAGAAATCAGAATTGTGGCAGCGTGTAGAAGAGAATCAACAGCATTTAGGTCACTGGGCATATTATGCACCAATGAATCATCAGCATAAGCTGGATTTAATCGAGGCGGAAAAATGTCGAGTTTTAGATCAAAAAGTTGAGGCTATAAATTTATATGACCAGGCAATTTTAGGAGCCAAAAAACACGAATTTATCCAAGAGGAGGCTTTAGCTAATGAACTAGCGGCTAAGTTTTATCTGAATTGGGGTAAAGAAAAGTTGGCAATGGTTTATATGCAGGAAGCCTATTATTGTTATGCGAGGTGGGGCGCAAAAGCTAAAACTGAGCAGTTGGAAAATACCTATCCTAACTTACTAAAACCTATTTTAGAAGCGACGGGATCTAATTTAACTCCTATGGCGACTTTAGCAACTGTGGTTACTCCGAGTATTTCAACTCACACATCTACATCGAGTAATCGTTCGTCGGGTTCGAGTATTAATAATTTGCTGGATTTTTCAGCGATTTTAAAAGCAGCCCAGGCCATCTCTAGTACGATTCAATTAGAGGAACTTTTGCAGCAACTCACTAAGATTATTTTGCAAAATTCTGGGGCTTCACGCTGTGCTTTAATTTTGCCTAACCCTGATGGAAATTGGCTAGTGCGATCGCTTGCTACTCCCCGAAATACGGAACTTTGTGGGGAACTTTTGAGCGAAACTACTAAGGTCCCAGTCAAACTGATTAATTATGTGAAAAATACTAAGAAAGTAGTAGTTATTGATGATATGCAAACGGATTTACCTGTAATTGATAAGTATTTACAGGGACGAAAACCTAAGAGTATGTTATGTTTACCGATTTTAAATCAGGGTAATTTGGTGGGAGTTTTGAGCCTAGAAAATCGTCGGATCAGTGGTGTATTTACGAGCGATCGCCTAGTGGTTGTGAACTTGCTTTGCACTCAGGCGGCTATTTCCCTAGAAAATGCTCGTTTATATCAACAGTCCCAAGATTATGTGGAACAAATTAAACAGTCGCAACTGCAATTAATTCAAGGGGAAAAAATGTCAGCCTTGGGGAATTTAATTGCTGGCGTAGCTCACGAAATTAATAATCCGGTCGGCTTTATTCATGGTAATATTAACGAGGCGATTAAATCCGTGCAGTCTCTGAGTGAATATCTGCAACTATATCAGGAAAAGTTTGTTGATCCTGGGGAAGACATGGTGGCTAAATATGAGGAATTAGAGATTGAGTATCATTTAGAAGATTTGCCAAAAATGTTAGAATCGATGAAACTGGGGTGCGATCGCATTAAAGATATTAGCACCAGTTTAAGGATTTTTTCCAGAGCGGATCTAGATCATCAAGTTTCCTGCGATATTCACCAAGGTATTGATAGCACTTTGTTAATTCTCAAACATCGCCTCAAGGCTAATCAACATCGACCCGCTATTGATATCGTCAAAAACTATGGCAATTTACCTCAAATCAAGTGTTTTCCCGGTCAAATCAACCAAGTTTTTATGAATATTTTGGCTAATGCGATCGATGTTTTAGATGAAGTCGCCATGACTTCAACCTTTGAGAGTCTCAAAATCAATCATCAAATTATTACCATTTCTACCCAGGTTTTGCCTGAGAAAAATTCCGTAGAGATTCGGATTGGAGATAATGGTTCCGGAATGCCAGAGGCACTAAAGTCCCAAATTTTTGATTATTTATTTACCACTAAAGGAGTAGGAAAAGGTACGGGTTTGGGATTAGCGATCGCTCGTCAAATTGTGGTTAATAAGCATCAAGGAAGTTTAGAGGTAGAGTCCGAAATCGATCAAGGTTCCGAATTCCGCATCTGTCTACCGATTGATTAATCCCAGATGTTAGGTAAACATTTGCTATGATATCTATTCCTTGACTCTCCTGTTGACTAGAGAGTTTATAATTGGGGGGGAGTTTAAGATAGTTATCGGTGAGAAAGTTAATGAATGCGAATTTCCGAAAATCAACCTGGAGTTTGATAGCCATATTGGGATTAATTGCGGGTTGTGATTCCGTACCTCCGTCCATAGAGGAACCCATAGAGATCACTGGTGAAACCGTACCAACCATGGATCATGGAGGTATGGATCATGCTGATATGGATTTAGGGCCAGCAGATGAAAACTACGACCTACGCTTTATTGATGCGATGATTCCTCATCATGAAGGTGCAATTATTATGGCACAGGAAGTTTTAGGGAAATCAGACAGACCGGAATTGCAAAATTTAGCAGTAGAAATAATTCAAGCTCAAGCCACAGAAATTGCCCAAATGAGGGAGTGGCGACAAGCCTGGTATCCAGACGCACCAGATACACCAATGGCTTGGAATAATCAAATGAATCACATGATGGAAATGTCTCCGCAACAAATCAGTGCTATGCGGATGGATATGGATTTAGGCGAAGCAGATGATGAGTTTGATCGGCGTTTTCTCAAAGCGATGATTCCTCATCATGAAGGTGCTTTAGTGATGGCTAAAGGCTTACAAGAAAAATCAGATCGCCCAGAAATGCAATCCTTAGCGGAAGACATTTTGACCTCACAGGAGGCAGAAATTGCACAAATGAAAGCATGGCTGGAGGAATGGTAACTTAAATTGAATCTAATTTAGAGCTAGGGGTAACGGACAGATAAACTATCTATAGGCGATCGCGCTAAAATGTGATATTCTCCAATTATTTCTGAAATTCCCTTAATCACCATCCCTTCCCAGAGGATATCAATGAAACGGAAACACTATTATCTACCGGGAATTATTATGTTGCTCGGTACTGCACTCCTAGGGACAGCCCTAGCCAGGGATCTGACAGACCAACAAAGAACAGTTGTCTGCAAACTGAGAGATGTGGTTGAGGAGGCGGGAAGAGACGGTTTCGAGTTAGCATTCTGGCCCGTAATTGGCAAAGGGCCCGCGAGAGTTAGCGCACCGTTAACCCTCAGACTTGATCCTTCTATCGAGTATCTTTTTGTCGGCTATTGCGATGAAAATTGCGCCGATGTGGAGTTACGAGTCAAAACCATGAGTGGGGAAGTGCTGGAATTTCACGAAGATTTAGTCTCAGTTGTTTCCTTTGAGCCTCCATTTGAGGATGACTACGAACTATCCCTAAGAATGACTGATTGTAGTGCTGAAGATGGTTGTGTTTTTGGTATGGGTATCCTAGCGCCTCGTGGTGTCAAGGTTCCCCATTCTTCCAACCTACCTACAGAATTAGCTCAATTTCAATTGTGTGATTGATTTACTTCGTGCCTAACTCCCGCCCGGAGAGTTGATCCGGGCTTTGGCAGTATTTGACATCAGAAACCGGGTTATTGCGGCTACTGGAAAGAGAAGGTTTCTCAGGCTAAAAATAACATCGCCACGCCGAAAATGGCGACTAATGCCCCTAAAAAGGCGCGGAAACTGATAGTTTCTCCCATGGATAAATACTTAACAAATAAAACCGACTCAAGATGGTATAATCCAATCAGACAAACACATAAGGTTTTGGAGATGAAAAAACAGTCTTGTCTTGCCATTTTTGTGGCTTTGTTAATTGCGGCTACAGGTTTTTGTGCTGCCCAGCCCGCTCAAGCACGTGGTATGAGGGGGCTAGGTAGAGCAACAGCACGTTCTGCTCAATATGGTGCTAGAACAGGTGATTGGGATCCATTTTTGATTTTTATTGGCTTAACAGGAGCTGTCGCCGTCATTAAAAGTTTGGGGAACTCAAAAAACTAAGCCGTCACGCTTTTGAACTTGCACTTCATCAGCGAAACTATGCTAACAGACAAAGCGAAAAGCACCTGCAACAGAACCCCAAACTCGCTCATAGGTTTCTAAAATCTCGACCCCGATCTAAACTGGTAAAAAGTTCGCAATTCCGCCTTTAATGAGGTTCAAACCCAGGGGCGGGATTTTGGTGCCGACATTAGCATAAATCACTGATGCGATCGCCCAAAATAACGCCGCCACTAGAGCCGAAATTTCCCCGGTAAATTGGGTCAATATCATCCTTCCCCGGTAATCGATAATCCTTCCACCCAAACCCGAGGAGAAACGCCGCCATCTGTGAGTTTAACTTCTGATTCCACACAGACAATAGACTTGAGTAGTTGTTTAATATCTCCAGCCACGGTAGCGGACTCAATACTAATGCGATCGCCTCCTTTAATCATCCAACCATCAAAGGGTAAAGAAAACGAGCCTTGTATAGATTGTACTCCCGAATGGAGGGCGTGCAACTCATCAATCCAGATCACATTATCAGCAGTATTAATGTTGTAGGATTCGCTATTTTCACCTGTCCCCGGAGCCACACAAAAGAAATTCGGACTCACCGACACTTTCGCCCCCATATTACCATTACCGGTAGGTTGAGCATTCAGGCGGCGGGCGGTAATGGAACTATGGAGAAAATGAGTTAATATACCCTCCTTAATTAGTGCCACTTCTCCCCTCGGTGTTCCCTCACTATCAAAGGTAGTCGCTGCGATATTTGTCGGGTGCAATTCGTAATCACTAACCGATAACATCGGAGAAGCGATCGCCGTCCCAATTGATTCCACCGTAGACAAACTCTGGCGATCCAAGACATTTTGGGCATTAAAAATATTAGAAAACCCCGCCAATATACTCAAAAAAGCCTCTGGGGAAAACATCACCAAATAGCGCCCAGATTTAATCTTTTCATAGTTCAAATGGCTGATAGTTTTCTGGGAAGTTTCCTGTAAGCATCCCTCAATATCCAACCCTTCCAAGCTACGACCCAAACGGTAAGCACCCGCACTGCGAGGCTTTTTACCATCTTCTTCAGTCTTGCTATATAGATAAATCGAGGCATAAGAAAGATGTTCTTGTCGTAAAGCCCCCTCGCTGTTCACATAAAACCGGACTAAATCCCGTTGTGACAACCCATTATAGGGAACCCCCACAATAGCAGGATGGCTATTTAATAACTTATTTTCCGCCTCCAGTAAAGTTTCTAACAGCGTATCCATAGGGGCGGCTTCCGCAGTGCGATCGCCCATGTCTTCTACCGGAGAAGTAGCCAAAGGACTAAAATCAGGTATATGTTCTTTCGCGCCAAAGCTACTAGCTTCCGATGCCGTTTGCAAAGCCAACTCCAAACCCTTGGGGGTCGTGTCATTAGTAGAAGTCACCCCCAGAGTGCCATCCTCATTCCAGACCCTCACCATAATACTAGAACGATTCGACGCTTTCACCTGTTTAGGAACCCCTTGATTAACCTGAGCGCTACTCGATTCTACCGTCGCACCAAACACATCAAACTTGCCGATTCCCAATTTACTCGCCGAATCTTTAACTTCACTAATCAAACTGTCAGTATTCATCATCTAATTAATCGCTGTTTTTTCTAATTACTGTTTCACCAAAGCAACTCAAATTCCCAGAACATTGTCGAACCGGGTTAAGGGAAGATCCCAAAATTGATCACACCCGCCACCCGACCCAGCAATTTATCTTCCTCCCACAGTAATACCATCAACCTTAATATGAGGTTGTCCGACCGTCACATAGACGCTACCGCTGACCGAACCGCAGAACCCCGCCGCCAGTCCGATATCCTGGGAAGACATAGAAATATTGTTCATAATTTCCGTAGCGTAACCGATTAAAGTTGCACCCTTGAGAGGCTTAGTAAGTTTACCATTTTCGATGAGATAAGCCTCTTCCACCGCAAAGTTAAACTTTCCGGTATCGCCGACACTACCGCCACCCATTTTTTTACAGTACAAACCGCGATCGACTGATGCAAATAGGTCATCAACAGAATACTCACCAGGCGCAATATAAGTATTACGCATCCGGCTGGCTGGTGAATAGGTGTAGTTTTGGCGGCGACCGCTTCCGGTTCTGGGATTTCCCGTGCGTCTTTCCCCAGCGCGATCGCACAGAAAATTTTTCAGGATACCATTTTCAATTAAGAGAGTACGCTGGGCAGGCATTCCCTCATCATCCATATCGATAGTGCCAAATGCCTGCTCCGACAGACCCTCATCCCAAGCCGTCAGATTTTCGTGGGCAATTTTCTCACCCTTCTTATCAGCAAAAGGAGTTGTTTTCGTTTCAATAGCGGTAGTTTCCAGTAAATGCCCACAGGCTTCGTGGAAAATCACCCCACCGAAGCGGTTAGCCATCACCACAGGATAATAGCCAGACTCGACATAATCCGCATAAAGCATTTTACCCGCAGATTCTGCCATATCTTCCGCATCAGTTTCATAGTCCCAAGTCCGCAACCAATCCGGGCGACTGGTACTACCGCCACGTTTACTGATAGAACAGCGATGTTCGCCATCTGCACTAATTATCGACGAAACCTGAGATTGAGTCAATCGCACATCCCGCGCAAAAGTGCCATCACTACAGGCTACCAGAACCTCTTGCCAATCTCGGAAATAGGACGAACGCCGAGATTGAACGTGGTTAGCCTTTTTGAGTAGTTGAGCGTTAGCTGCCAACAGGATATCGCCCATCTCTTGCATCGAACTACATTGAGCCAGCCAGCTTTCTTTGCCCTTAGAGGTCGCGTAATCCCGCAATAGTTCCAAATTGACCGAAGGAACAAATCCCACCGCTCCAGGAAGCTGTAAACCCATGATGGATAAGGCTTTTTCCAGGGCTGCACGCAAGCCGCTAAAGGATAAATCATTGGTACTCACATAACAATCTGCATTTCCCTTAAATACGCGAATACCCGCCCCTAAAGACAGACTTGGGGAAACCCCGGTAATGCCGTCATCTTCAGCCAAGCAACTGATCACATTATTGCGCTCTAGGAAAAATTCTACCAGGTCAGCCCCAGCAGCGCGTCCTAAGCCTAGGAGGGTAGACAGGGGCGCTTCCCAACTGTCATCAAAGCGGTCTAGTAGGGGGGAGTAGGTCAGGTTAGGGAGTTCTTTGGTTAGGAGTAATGTACTATTCTGCATAAATGATGGTTTCGGCTGATCACTGTATCCATCTTATTATTAACCATTCTAGTTGTATCTGGTGAGTTCGGACTTCTGGGTTGCACTCAATGGGAGACGCTTGTTAAGCTATTAGTTAGCAGCGCCTCGCCAAGTTATTGTCAATTTGATCAGGAATTGGGCTGAGTCTAGCCAGCCTTCAATAGCCTGATGGTCTGATTATGGCTTTGGTCTGCTTTGGTATCGATAAATTCCCCGATCACTGTAACTTTGTAAACGGAGGAGATGGTTCTGTGTCAACCCAAACCGTAGAAAAGACTTCCACAAATCGGAAGTTAGCACCACGCTATCGGGTTCTGCTCCATAATGATGACTATAACCCCATGGAGTATGTGGTACAAGTGCTGATGAGTACCGTTCCCGGCCTGACTCAACCCCAAGCTGTTAGTATTATGATGGAGGCTCACACTAATGGCTTGGCTTTGGTGATTACCTGCGCCCTCGAACACGCTGAGTTTTATTGTGAAACTTTAAAAAATCATGGCTTGACCAGTACCATAGAACCTGACGAGTAGTGGTAGACTGCTCTGATGGAAGATAATTTCAGCTATATTGCGATCGCTTGTTTAATCTCTCTCACCTAGTCCGCCGCCCTGTCCCGGTTCGGTTGGGGCTGTTTGTGGTTCTATTGCTGCTAATTTGGCTTCCCCTGGCTATTCCCATTTATTGGCTAGGGGGCGACCCCAATTTGGTGAGTATCATTACCCTAGTTTTGCTATATTGTCAGTTTTTGATTTTACTGCAATGGTGGGGAAAATCGGTTTATGGTCAGCCTCGTTATTTGCGGGTCTGTGGTCTGGAAATTAGTCGCCGCAGCGGTGAGGGTTTGTTAATTGGTTTAGGCTTGGGTTGGGTTGGGGTTCTGGGAATATTTGCGATCGCTACTGGGTTCGGCTGGCTCAAGTGGCAACCTTTCCCCGCCAATTTCCCTATAATTATCATTGAGAGTTTATTGGTATCTTTGGGGGTAGGATTTGCTGAGGAGTTGTTATTTAGAGGTTGGCTACTAGAAGAATTACGGCGGGACTATTCCCCCGTCAAATCTCTCTGGGTGAGTAGTGTTATATTCGCCCTACTCCACTTTATCAAACCTTGGGAAGAAATTGTGCGAACCTGGTTACAATTTCCGGGTTTATTGCTATTAGGGATAATTTTAGTTTGGGCAAAAGATGCCACCCGCACCCCTAATCATCCTCATGGTTCTTTGGCGTTAGCCATAGGCTTACACGGCGGTTTAGTTGGTGCTTATTATATCATAAATGTGGGAGAATTAACCATGAATTTAGGAAAAGTTCCCCCCTGGGTGACTGGCATTGATAGAAACCCCTTAGCCGGGTTATTGGGGTTACTGGGTTTAGGGGCGATCGCCATCATTATCCGACAGCTTAACCCCAGTGCTACCAAGCCGGATCAGAATACAGATTAATAGTCATTTTTTCCCTTCCGGCTGGTACAGAACTAATACAAGAGCAGATAATTTCTCCATCATCTAATTCCACCTCGCAGGCGTGACAGGAACCCATTAAACAGCCCGTCGGAATCGAAACTCCCGCGCGGTTAGCCACTTCTAATATAGGTTCTCCTGGTTCAGCTTCCACAGTCACATTATCCGGCAAAAATTCGATTTTCATAGTTAGTTAGTCTCCATGAGAATTTGCAAGTTGTTAATCAATCAAATTTGGACTAATTCCCCATAATATGAATTACCAGTTCTCGATAGGAGCCACGGCGGCGATGTTCCCAGAGATATAGTCCTTGCCAAGTTCCCAATACTAGCCGTCCTTGGGAGATGGGAATTTGCTCAGATGTATTAGTTAAAACACTACGAATATGGGCAGGCATATCGTCCGGTCCTTCCGCGCTGTGGATGTAGTAATCTCCTTCTGGCACTAATTTAGACAGGAAATTTTCCAGGTCTTCTAACACATCAGGATCAGCATTTTCTTGGATAATGAGACTAGCAGAAGTATGGCGGATAAATACCGTACAAATACCCGTTTGGATCTGAGATGTTTCTACAGCTTCCTGAATATAACGGGTAATTTTAGCCAAAGATTTCCCCTGGGTCTTAATTTTCAGAAAGTGTTGATACTGATTCATACAACCATCTCCATATTGACATCATCTCCGGTTTAAAGGCGCGGCGATTCCTAATAGGGGCGGGTTTATACGCGCGACTATTTCCAGCAGGTTATTGGTGAACCCCTCCCGTACAATTCAGGGACGGACAAATCGAGCTTTCCACCTCCGAAGCCGCAGCACGAAAGCAAGTTTAGCTAAAGGTCCCCCGGTGGAAAACTGGAATTTCCGCGTTAATTTCCGCCGGGAGGCTGGGGAGACGATCTAGTGTGTCCCACTTTACCCCCGATTATGTTAATCTTGAACTTATGTTACAGCCTATACCTAGATTATATTGTGGCATCACTATCAATCAGCCTAAAAGGTGGGTCAGAAGGGAATTATCGGGTTATTATCGGCATTTACCGCCTCTGAGCCACCCTAAAGAGCCACCTATTATGGATCAACCCTAACCGCTAAAGAGTGCGTCAGTCAATGTTTCTCCCAACTCCACCCAACTCCGATCCGTTAGTCCTTACCCTTGGTATTAGCGCCATGATTAGTATGGTCGCCAGTTTGACCTTAGTTAGATGGCGAAAACCCGCCAGCGCGGAAATAATAGACACTATCAAGCGATCGCAGTCTTTCCTACAGCAGATGGGTTGTATTGTGATTGTACTATCTTTAGAAGGCAAGATTGTCGAGTGGAATCATGCCGCCGAGGAAATTTCCGGCTATCGACGGGAGGAAGTGATAGATCGCAATTATTGGATGCTATGTCTACCAGAATCAGTCCGTGATGGGGTGAAATTCCGTTATCTGCAAGCGATCGCCACTCAACAGCAAGTTCATGTACATCATATCCTATTGGGTAGTGACGGACGACAACAGCAAGTTAATTTCCAAATAGTTCCTTGGCGTAATTATTGCGGAGAAATTCTAGGTGCGATCGTCACCGGGGAACCCGTAGCTTGTAGTCCCGACGGTTCATGTGAACAAGAATTAGAATGTGAACGACTACAACAACTGATATCCTACCTTCCCCTACCCATCGCCATGTTTGATACAGAAATGCGATACCTGGCTTATTCAGAGGGATGGATTCAGCATTTAAAGCCGCAGATATACTCATTAATCGGTTTAAATCATTATGATGTATTTCCTAACGTAAAAAATGACTGGAAGTTAGCCCATAAAAAAGCCTTGCGCGGCGAAAAAGTGTCGGCTTTAGAGGATTCCTGGATTCGTGAGGATGGTTCTCTGATTTATCATGGTTGGACTGTGGGACCTTGGTATCGTAATTCTGGAGAAGTTGGGGGAGTAATTCTAGTCATTATTCCCTTAAATAATCTAGTCGAAACTCGCAACGCTGCTTTAGATGCCGTTCAATTCAAGTCTCGATTTTTAGCGCAAATGAGTCATGAAATTCGCACCCCCATGAGTGGAGTTTTGGGGATGGTTGAATTGTTAATGCAAACTCATCTCACACCCCAACAAAAAGATTACACCCAAACCATTTATCGCAGCGCTAAACATCTATTAACTGTAATTAACGAAATTCTGGATTTATCCAAACTAGAAGCCGGAGAAACTCACCTAGAATCCCATGACTTTGATTTACAAGATTGCCTAGAAACCGTAGTGGATCTGTTGGCGGTTAAAGCTGAGGATAAACAACTAGAACTAATTATTTTGTTAGAACCGAATCTTCCCCGATATTTAAAGGGTGATGGGATGCGTTTACAGCAGGTTCTAATTAACTTAGTCAATAATGCTATTAAATTTACCAAATCCGGTCATATTATTATCAGAGTGACTCCCAGAGTAATTAGTCAAGATCACATTAATATTTACTTTGCCATAGAAGATACAGGAATGGGGATTTCTGATGAACTTCAACCCCAATTATTTCAGCCTTTTTCCCCTGCTAGTTCCGCCACTAATCGTCAATATGGTGGCACGGGATTAGGTTTATCAATCTGTCAGCACTTAGTGAATTTAATGGGGGGTGAAATTGGGGTTAAGAGCCAAGAAGAAGAAGGCTCTATTTTCTGGTTTAACGCCACTTTTTTACCATCGGAATTATCGGAAACTTCTGCCCCCAAAGAATTGAAAAATATGAGTTTATTGGTAGTTGAAAATAGTAGTTTAGTCAGGCATTCAGTTAGCTGCATAACTCAGCCATGGGGAATACAAGTAGAGACAGCAGATACCTCTAAAATTGCCTTAGATAAATGGCATCATCAACAGGCTAAAGGTTCCCCGTATAATCTGATTCTCATGGATTTAGAGTTACTAGACCGCCATGGTGCTAAATTACTAGGACAGCTTTATAAAACCTCTAGTGATTCGCCAACTCAGCTAATTTTAATGAGTAGTATTAGTCAGCGAAATCGCGCCGAACAGGTGTTAAATTTAGGGGATTTTGTATATTTAGTCAAGCCGATCGCCCCCCTGCGATTACTGCGAAGTTTTGCCAAAGCCCTGGAACTTGATATCCCTAATTTAGACCATCACCTTGATAAGTCTTGGGATGATGTATTGATGGGATCGTCCTTTCCCGAAACTCCCAAACCACCATGTTGTCATCTCTCCCAAACTAACGATAAACTCAGGGCTTCTATACCTCTAAAAATTCTCCTAGCTGAGGATGACTTAGTTAATCAGGAAGTGGTTTTAACTCAACTGCAACAATTGGGTTATGTCGCTGATGCTGTGTCGGACGGAGAAGCGGTTTTACAACATTTAGAAACACAGCATTATGATTTAATCTTAATGGATTGTCAGATGCCTATTTTAGATGGTTATGAAACTACAGCCAGAATTCGCGGTAGCCAAAACTCCCAACGACCTCCTATCATTATCGCTTTAACTGCTAGTGTAATGCCTTCCGATCGCGATCGCTGTCTACAAGTGGGAATGGATGACTACATCACTAAACCTATTGATTTACAGGCTTTAGTCAACGTGATTAATCGTTGGGTTCCGGTTTGTCTGGAAACCCAAAATCCAACACCCACCACAGCCAATCATCAGCCACCTTTAGATAGTCCGGTTGATTGTCCGGTTGATAGCGATCGCCTCAATAAGTTATTTAAGGGAAAAACCGAGTATAAGTATCGTCTGTTAACCACCTTTATCCATCAAGCACAACAACGAATTGAGACTCTCAATAAAGCGATTAATACCTCGAATTTTGCCGAAATCAAACAGCAAGCACACGCCTTGAAAGGGTCTAGCGCCAATGCTGGTATCTTCCACATTCCCGCCATCTCTCAGGAGTTAGAAAACCTCGCCACCCAACAAAACCTGGAAGCTATCCCACCCCTAGTCAAACAGCTTCAGCATCACCTGGACTTGGTGAAAGACTTTGTGGAAATGATGAAAAATCCATAAGCGATCGTCTTCTGCGTCCCACCTGATAATTAACAATTGTAGGGGCGGGTTCTGCTGTCAATTCAATTCCCCACCCGGCTCTAAATAAACCCGCCCCACCCGGTCATTAATTATTAATTATTAATTATTAATTATTAATTGTAGGGAGGGACTGACGCACCTGTGTTAATTAGCTTTTGCTAATCTCAGGGAGAATTAAATTTTCACCCCCCGAATAGAATCATCTAATAACTCCATAGGATGCTTGAGAGTAACCCGCTTTCCTTGTAATTCCAGATGCTTCTTAATTTGCAAAGAACACCCTGGGTTAGCCGAAGCAATTACAGTCGCCCCAGTATTGAGCAGATTTTGTACCTTTTGCTGTCCCAACTCATCCGCCACTTCTGGCTGTAACATATTATAAACCCCGGCGCTACCACAACACAAAGCCGCATCGACAGGTTCTCGCAATTTCACCCCAGGAATTTTGGTTAATAACTCCCTCGGTTGACTGCTAATTTTTTGTCCGTGTAACAGGTGACAAGCATCCTGATATACAATAGTTAAATCCTCCCCTTCCACCAAAGGAGATAAGTGCGCCGTTAACCCCACTTCCGCTAAAAACTCCTGTACATCGCGGACTTTACCTGCAAATTCTTTCGCCTTGTCTCGATATTCGGGATCATCCCTCATAATGTGACCATATTCTTTTAAAGTATGACCACAACCGGCGGCATTAATAATAATAGCATCAACCCCAGTGTCGGCAAAACTATCAATCATTTGTTTAATCAAAACATGGGATTGTTCCGTTTGTCCTTGGTGTTCAGGAAGTGCGGCACAACAGCCTTGAGATTTAGGGATAATCACCTCGCAACCATTAGCCGTTAATACCCTAGCGGTGGCTTCATTTACCGGAGAGAAAAATAGCCTTTGTACACAACCTAAAATCATCCCGACTCGATAGCGTTTTTCCCCTTGTGCGGGAATTACTGTGGGTAAATTGTCCTGAAAAGCACTAGAGTTAATTTCCGGCAAAATTGATTCCATCGCCGCCAGTCTGGGGGAGATTTTGGGCAATAATCCGGTAGACCGCACTAGGTTTTTAATCCCCAATTTTTGATATAAATACAGGGGAACTAACAGGGGACGCAGACGGTCGGGATAGGGAAATAAGCTGAAAATCAATGTGCGAATTAAGCGATCGCCTAAATTTCGGGGAACATTTCTTTCCACCTGGGGACGGGTGGCGGCGATGAGACGGTCATATTGAACCCCAGAAGGACAGGTGGTCACGCAGGCTAAACAACCTAAGCAACTATCAAAATGTTCGCTGGTGGCTTTAGCAAGGGGTGCTTCTCCCTTATTAATAGCATCCATCAGGTAAATTCTACCCCTGGGGGAGTCCATTTCTTTACCTATTACCCGATAACTAGGACAGGTGGCTAAACAAAACCCACAATGAACACAGGTATTAATTAAGTCTGGCGGCGGCGGATTATTCTTGTCAAATCCGGGAAAATTTGCCGAGGGTTCTAGGTGGGGGTTTTGGTCTAAAAAGTTGCTTTCTTTCGCGGGAATTTGATTTAAATTAGCCTCGGAAGACTTATCAAAAGTTTGCATCTTATAAATGGTATGAATGATTAAACTACGGAGTGAATTCGCCTAAACAATCCAGAAGTTAAAGACCAGCAATAAATCGCTGATGATTCAGAAGATTTTGGGGGTCAAATTGCTGCTTAATCTTAGCCATGAGGTCTAAGGCGTTTCCCCGGTATCCCCAAACTTCTATTTGTTGTTTAATGGTTAATGGTGCTTCTAAAACCGACAGGAAACCACCTTGATTATTACACAACTGCCGCAGATTTTGCAACGGCTCTGGTTGAGTCTCATCAAATCGCATTAATCCCAAACCACTGCTACCATGAATGACGGCGGGAGTTTGACATTTCGCCAAAGTGGTGGCTGCGTCCGTGGGAGTGATACCGACTTTACAAATAATGCGATCGCCTTGGGAACCTTGCCAAATTTGCTGTTTTAATTGCTGCCAAAAATCCCCGTCATTTTCCCGAATTATAGTTGAGTTTAAATTGAGTTGATTACCGACTTCTACCAGGCGATCGCCTTGTAGTTCCACACTTTCCCGGATACTTTGAAATCTGACAGCCAAACCCATGGATTTTTCCCCAGAGAGGCGAGCCACTAATTCCGGGGAAATCAAATCCATAGCCACCGGAGTCAAAGCCGAGGCTAAGATAGTTGCAAAACAGGTAGCGATCGCATCTGAATCTCCTGTTAACAGGACCGTATGGGATGCTTCTAAACAGGGATATAAACGCAGGGTAACTTGAGTAATAATGCCCAAAGTTCCGTAGGAACCCGTTAGCAACTTCATCAAGTCATAACCCGCGACATTTTTAACTACCCGACCCCCAGCTTTAGCAATTTTACCATCAGACCGGACAAAAGAAATTCCCAGCAGCATATCGCGGATACCTCGATATCGATGACGCAGAGAACCACTATCTCCAGTAGCAATAATTCCGCCAATAGTAGCATCATCCTGATAGCAGGGGTCAAAGCCTAGGAACTGTCCTTGTTTAGCCAAAATTTGCTGAAGTTCCCGATATTGCATACCAGCTTCTACCGTTACAGTCAGGTCTCCCACCGCGTGTTCAACTAAGCGGTTGATTTTCTGGGTACTAATAGCAATAGAGGGGTTTTTCACCGGGTTTCCCCAGGTAATTTTGCTACCTTTCCCAAAGGGTAAAATTCCTAACTGGTGCCGTGCCGCATAGGTGGTTATTGCAGCTAGTTCCTCCTGAGTGGGGGGATACAGAACGCATTGGATAGCTGAACCTGGGGCGATCGCTGCTTCCAGGTTAGCACGGACAGATTGATCCAGGTCGTCCCAAGTACATAGGTTACTGTTGGCGGCGACGGTGGCTATTTCCTCTAAGTTCAGAGGTTTTGATGTCTGGGATAATTCCTGACTAGCTATAGACATCGCACAGATTGAGTGATTTTACACTTCACTATAGCAGTTTTGCGAAAATCTGCCCCCCTACCTCTTCGACAATAGATAATGGATCTAGCGACGGGTTCCACTGTCAATTACATCTGGCCACGACGGTTTTTCTGGACCCGCCCTAAACCCACCAAACAATCAATCATTGATAATACTGGCGGCGCGGGTTTACCATGACTAGGACCAGGCTATCACCGACCCTACCAACTCTACGGACTCTACCGACGGGGGAGCGATCGCCTTTACCGGATATATGAATAAATATTAAGCATCGTTAAATTTTTATTAAATTTTTGCGGTAGCCAAAGCATCAATTAGCCTTTAGACAGTCGATTTCCAGGAAATTATAACTGTTATCAAAATAGGATAAGATGGATCTGAATACTATGTCAGGTCTACTGATTTTGGGGCAATATCTGGCCATCCGACCAGATAGGTATTTTCTGTGAGTAGATAGGGATCACCGATTATTCAAGCCAAACTTAGGGAAATCAGTATTACTGCTAGGGGTTAATAAGTAGATATCGGGAGGTATATCATAATGATAAATTGTCGATTTTATGCAGGATTGAAGATGACATAAAATTAGCTATAATTATGAAGTTATGAAAATATCAATTCCGCAGCCTAGACGTTATGCGATCGCTTCACTACCATTGGGGGTGAGTTTAGTAGAACCCCTACACCAACTGATTGTTAACCATCAAGAATGGATGGTAATGCAGTTACTACAGTGTTCCGGTCAGACTACCCAACCTTCCATTATAACTCACTTACGGTCAGTGCAGGGTTTAACTTCCCGCATTTCCCTGCTATTAATTGAGATGACTGCAGATCTCACCCCAGGATATCTAGTTTCTGACATGGAAGAAGATTTACAAACGCTGGGGGGAATAAGTGCGATCGCTATTTCGGCGGAAAACCAGACGGATATCTCCGCTGCGGAAATGGTGGAAACTCTCCAACAATATAGACAATGCTATTTAAATCTGATTAAGTTAGGAGAATTTAGCAGCGAACAGGAACACCTATTCTCCCAAGTAGTCGGGGATTTATTTACGGCTATTGAGAGGCAATTTTTTGCGGAAGAAAAACAGCGTCAATATCAGACGATTATTGACCAATATCTTCATGAGCATATCGACGATAGTATTAATCATATTAAAGCCAGCCAAATGGAGAGAATTTTAAATGCCATTAATCTCCCCATATTCATACTTAATCAAGAACATAAAATTATTTTCGCGAATAGGAAAGCCCATGAAACCTTAGTGGTCAATTCTCAAATTCCCCCGGAACTTGAAACCTGGCTAAGAGAGCGATCGCCCCAAATTGCGGACACTAATATCTCAGAAATAGTCGCAGAAATTCCGATTACAAAAGATAATATAACCGAATGGTTTTGCCTGAGACTCTACCCAATTGATAGTCAAGATGGGTCGGATTTCAGAGCGATCGCCATCTGTGAAGATATCACCGATTCCAAGCTGAAAGCCCAACGCCAGCAGCTACAGCAGCAGCACCTAGCCCAAGTGCAAGCCCTGACCAAAACGGGGAGTTGGTGTTTAAATATGAACACCGGAGAAATGATTGTATCAGAGCAATTATATCATATTTTAGGATTAACTCCCCAGCCGACATCCATAAATTTTGAGCAATTGTTGAATCAGATCCATGTCGAGGATCTATATGGTTGGGTGCAAAACTATGCGACATCGCTATTTGTCAAACAAAATTACAGCCTGAACTATCGAATTATACAACCGGATAGTTCTGTTCACTGGGTCAGCCAAGAATCGACCCCAGTAAGCGATCGCCATGGTCAAGTCACCCATATAATCAGCACCATAAAAGCGATCGAGAATCCGGAAATCGTTAACCCTTCCATCACAGCCGAAGCCGCCTTAAGGGAAAGCGAAGCGCGTCTGAGAACCATCATCAGCACCAGCACCAACGGTTTAGTAGTAGTCAACCGTAAAGGACGCGCCCTATTCATTAACCCCGCCGCCGAGGCTTTATTCGGTCGCCCAGCCAGCCAACTGGAAGGGGAACTGATAGGTATTCCCCTAGTCACCAAAGAATCAACCGAATTAGAAATTTTGAGACAGGATGGACAGCTAAAAATCGTCCGTATGCGAGTAGTAGAAATTTCTTGGGAACAGGAAACAGCCTATCTAGCATCCTTAACAGATGTTACCGACTTCAAAAAAACCGAAGATCAGCTGAAAATGTTTTCCCGCGCTTGCGATCAAAGTCCGGTCTCTATTGTGATTACCGACTCCGAGGGAGATATTCAGTATGTGAACCCGAAATTTGAAGAAATCACCGGATATAAAGCAGGAGAGGTAATCGGTCAAAATCCTCGCATCCTGAAATCTGGCTACACCACAGAACCGGAATATGATGTGTTATGGAGACAGATTACATCAGGGAAACAGTGGTCTGGGGAGTTTCACAATAAGAAAAAAAACGGAGAACTCTTCTGGGAACACGCTTCTATATGTCCGATGCGAGATGAAGAAGGTTATATTACCCACTTTATCGCAGTTAAAGAAGATATTACTCAACAGAAACATAACGAGGAAATTTTAGCCCATCAAGCCAACTATGACGCTCTGACCGACCTACCGAACCGAACTTTAATTTTTGATAGACTACGACAAGCAATTACCGAGGCTCAAGTTCATCATAGTAACGTCGCGGTGATGTTTATTGACCTAGACCACTTTAAAAATATTAACGATACCCTAGGTCATGAATTAGGAGATTTTTTGTTAAAAGAAGCCGGGATGAGATTAAGAGGATGTATCCGCAAAACTGATACAGTAGGGCGACTTGGTGGTGATGAGTTTTTATTGATTATCCCCAAGTTAGATGACTTAGTACAGGCTGAATATATTGCTAATCAGGTCTTAGATGTATTGGGTGAACCCTTTAATCTGTGCGGTGAAGAAGCATTTATATCAGCCAGTATTGGTATTGCTAGTTATCCCCAAGATGGCAAGAATGTCAGTACATTGGTGAGAAATGCAGATACGGCTATGTATGCAGCGAAGCAGGAAGGCCGTAATGTTTTCGCATTTTTTACTCAAAATATGAATGATGAGGCTCAAAGTCGGATTATCATTGAAAATCAGCTTCGTCATGCCATAAGCAGAAATGAACTATCTGTGGTGTATCAGCCTTTTATTCATCTGAATACCTCTCAAATTGTTGGGGCTGAGGCTTTGATGCGTTGGTATAATCCCGAACTAGGAAATATTAGACCTGACCAGTTTATTGCTATTGCTGAAGAAAGTCGGTTAATTGTAGATTTGGGAGAGTGGATTTTATCACAAGCCTGTCAAGAGGTGGCTAATTGGCATCAACAGGGAAACAATGGGTTATGGGTGGCGGTGAATATGTCTCCCCGTCAGTTACGGACCCCTAACCTGGTTAATGTGATTATAGAGGCGATCGCTAATAATGGTCTGAGTAGTGATTGCTTAGAGTTAGAAATAACCGAACGTTCCCTGGTGGAAGAAGTTCCGGGAGTGCAAAGTTTAATTAAACAACTGAATCACCTCAAAATCCGTTTGGCGATCGATGATTTTGGCACAGGTTATTCCTCCCTTAGTTATCTAAAGCGATTTCCTTTTAGTGTCTTGAAAATTGATAAATCATTTATTTCGGATCTTCCCGATGATCAAGATGCGATCGCTCTAGTCAAAACCATGATTACTATGGCTCATGGGTTAGGCTTAGTCGTGGTAGCAGAAGGCATTGAAACCACCGCCCAACTCGACTTTCTCTGTAATCAAGGATGTGATTACGGTCAGGGATATCTATTTAGTAAACCTCTACCACCCGCCCAATTTAGGGCTTATCTGCAACGGAACAGTTAACCCCAACCGGTTACACTCCCCTACCTCACCTATTCGCTATAATCTCAAAATATCGTGATTCTAACCAAGCCTACTATTTTTGCTAATCCGCAATATACCCACAACCGATGGTTAAAACATCATCCCTGCTAACTCAACAAAATCTCTATCATGTTCCTATTTACACGATAGCCGATACTGCCCGCTATCTTCATATCCCCCTACCTACCCTCAAAACATGGGTAAATGGACGCAGCTACCCCACCCAAAAAGGAGATCAAGACTTCTTACCCCTCATCCAACGCCCTCAACCGAATATTCCCCAACTCTCCTTTACCAACCTAGTTGAAGCTCACGTCCTCAGAGTCATTCGCACAGTTCATAACGTCCCCCTTCGTCAAGTTAGACTCGCCCTCGACTACATAAGCGAACAATTTAAAACAGAACATCCCCTTGTTCAAAAACAATTTAGCACCGATGGGGTTGACATTTTTATCGAACAATTTGAACGGCTAATTAATGCCTCCCGTTCAGGACAATTAGCCATGAAACAGGTCTTAAATAATCTGTTAACTCGCATAGAATGGGATGAACAAGACATCGCCTCCAGACTCTTCCCTATCATCAACGATCATAGCCACAACTTCCGGGATAAAGTCTTAATCATAGATCCTAATATTTCCTTTGGTAAACCTACCATCACCGGAACAGGCATTCCCACCAAAATTGTCACTCAACTGTTTGATGCCGGGGACTCTATCGAGGATATTGCTGATGATTATAACTGCCAACCCTGGCAAATTCAACAAGCCATTTTATTTGAATCTAACTCACAGGCTGCTATCGGTTAATTTTACCATAAATCGTTATCTATTATTCCACTGTCACCGACTTAGCGAGGTTGCGAGGTTGGTCTACATCTAAGCCCCGTCGTGCCGCTATGTGGTAAGCTAACAATTGCAGGGGAATAACTGTGAGAATGGGTGATAATAACTCATCCACTTCCGGGACTGATAATAAATCATCAAAAATCTCGGCTGACTCGCCGCTGGTTTTGGGTGTCACTCCAATTAATCTAGCATCCCTCGCTTTAGCTTCCTGAGCATTAGAAATCACCTTTTCATAAACCATACCAGGCATTGCGATCGCCACTACCGGAACCTTATCATCCAACAGGGCGATCGGACCGTGTTTCATCTCTCCCGCCGGATATCCTTCCGCGTGAATGTAGCTAATTTCCTTGAGTTTTAAAGCACCCTCCAAAGCGATGGGAAAATTAATTCCCCGACCCAAGAAAATAAAATCCTGAGTATCACTAAAATCATGGGAAAGTTCCCCAATATCCTGTTCATGACTGCTCAGAATCAACTCAATTTGAGAAGGAATTTGTCGCAAACCCTTAATAATTTCCTCAAGGCGAGATACCGATATAGTCTGCCGTCGCCAAGCCAAATCCAAAGCCAACAAATAAAAGGCTATCAATTGAGCCAAAAAAGTCTTAGTAGCCGCCACCCCAATTTCAATACCCGCCCTAGTATCAATCAAATGTGGAACCATTTGCCCCAAAGAACTTTCCGGGCGATTAGTAATCCCTAATAAACGGGGAGCAAACGCCGCCCCAGCATTAATTCTGCGTTGCTGTTCCATAGCCAACGCCGCCAAAGTATCAGCAGTTTCTCCCGACTGAGTAACCCCAATAGTCATCGTATTAGGTCGCAGTGGAATCGGGGAATAACGAGCCTCCGAAGCATATTGAACTGTTGTTGGTAAATCCGCCAACTGTTCTAATAGATATTTCCCCACCAAACTGGCGTGCCAACTGGTACCACAAGCCAATATTTGCACCTGTTCCACACCCTCACATAAAGCATTAGGGAGGTTCAAATTAATCGGAGATAAACTCTTATTAACAGTCGCAGATTTGGAAGTTTTGCTAGTTTCTGGAACCTGCCAATCATCATGAATATAGGCATTGAGACAGTCTCGCACGACCCCTGGTTGTTCGTGAATTTCTTTGAGCATAAAATGCTTAAAGACTTGCTTTTCTACCAGAGTCGGACTCCAGTTGAGAATACGGGGCTTTTTATTAAGACGTTCCCCGTCAAAACTGTAAATCTCAACCCCCAAAGGAGTCAACCGAGCCATTTCGCCGTTATCTAAACTGACAACAGCTTGGGTATAGGGAACTAAAGCGGGAGTATCAGAAGCGCAGAAAAATTCCCCTTGTCCTAAGCCAATAGAAAGGGGTGCTTGTTGGCGGGCAACAATTAACTCATTGGGATAGTCTGCACATAAAACAGCGATCGCAAAAGCCCCATCCAAACGCTTAACCGCGAGACGCACCGCCTCAAAAAAAACCGAAGGGGAACCCGGTTCCGGCTTAGATAGATGTGATAAAAACTCAGAAATCAGATGAGGAATTACCTCCGTATCGGTATCAGATTTAAACTCATATCCCTTTCCCTTCAACTCTTCCCGCAGTTCCCGATAATTTTCAATAATGCCATTTTGAACCACCGCCACCCGTCCATAGGGGTCCAATTGTGGGTGAGCGTTATATTCTTCTGGTTTCCCATGGGTAGCCCAGCGGGTGTGACCAATACCAATTTGGGCTGGCATTTCCACCTGGCTTAACTTATCGCGTAGATTATAGAGTTTACCCTTAGCCCGAAGATAATTAATTTGACCTTCCCAGACCGTAGCGAGTCCAGCCGAGTCATAACCCCGATACTCCAGTTTTTCCAGCCCAGACATGAGAACGTCTGTAGCGATTTGAGTGCCGATATAACCAACAATTCCACACATTAGTATTGGTAACTCCTCAAACTTAGATCATTGGGGTTCTGCGCGATTATACCATAATTGTAGTTGTAGGTTGGGTGAAGCGCAGCGAAACCCAACTTTACCCGATGTCGTGTTGCACCCAACCTACTCTCTGTTGGGTTGCACCCAACCTACCCCATGTTGGGTTGCACTACTCTCTGTTGGGTTGCACCCAACCTACCCTCTGTTGGGTTGCACCCAACCTACCCCATGTTGGGTTGCACCCAACCTACCCTCTGTTGGGTTGCACTACTCTCTGTTGGGTTGCACACAACCTACCCCTGTTGGGTTGCACCCAACCTACTCCTGTTGGGTTCACACAACCTACTCCTGTTGGGTTCACACAACCTACTCCTGTTGGGTTGCACACAACCTACCCTCTGTTGGGTTGCACCCAACCTACTCCTGTTGGGTTGCACACAACCTACCCCTGTTGGGTTGCACACAACCTACCCCTGTTGGGTTCACACAACCTACCCCTGTTAGGTTGCACACAACCTACTCTCTGTTGGGTTGCACACAACCTACCCTCTGTTGGGTGTGGTACATAATACCAATTTATTAAAATTTATTCCCGTCCCACATTCGCATCAAATACAATCTCCGTTTCTGCACCCCAATTAATATCGTAAATACCCTGACGAACATACCTTAAAAAACTTGAATACTGCCAATCCTTTGGGGCTTTGACTAAACCATGCTTAACCGGGTTATAATGAATGTATTCAACATGATTAATAAAATCGGTTTCATCCACAATGCAATGTTCCCAAAAACGACGTTGCCAAATCGCTTTCTCCTGTTTCTGTTGTTTAGATGCCGAAATTTGACCGTGATATTGTCGATCGCATTTTTGGGTAAAATAGTTTTTCACCAAACGCCACCGATTAGAAAAATCGCGATCGCCTTCTGGTAAAGTCCATACGCAGTGTATATGGTTCGGTAAGATAACGCAGGCATTTATATCGAAAGGATATTCCGCCATCACTTCTCGGACAGCCTGCCTTAATAATAAGATATTTTCGGGAAAGCACAAAAACTCTCGTCTCCTGTCTGTTACCACAGTGAAAAAGTATGTGCCACCTTCTATTTTAGCTCTTCGATATTTCATAATTTTAGTGGGTGCGTGCATGGGTTACAGCCTGTTCAGAAATCATCTGATAACCTCTCAAAGTCCCTCTCCCTCTCTGGGATCCAGATTTAGGGTGAGGGCAATGTATTAAGCTACTGGTGAACAAGCTGTAACTGACGGCTTGGGTTCGACTCTCCTTCCACACAAATACAAACCCTATTTGTTGGGTTACGCTGCCCTTCACCTAACCTACTCTACTACACAGAGGGGCTTTGTTGGGCCCGGCTGCGCTTCACCCAACCTACTCCTTTGTTGGGTTGCACCCAACCTACAACTTCACCCAACCTACTCCTTTGTTGGGTTGCACCCAACCTACAGCTTCACCCAACCTACTCCTTTGTTGGGTTGCACCCAACCTACAGCTTCACCCAACCTACTCCTTTGTTGGGTTGCACCCAACCTACAGGGGGACGGAGACAAAAAAAAGAGGGAACAGAGCCCTCTGTGAGTCATCAAATAAATCCGTGAAACTGTGCGGAGGCAGTTTAACCCTAAAAAGATTTGGGTAACTGCCATCAGATCCACTTTAGTAAGCCAGACCCATACTGCGGGTGGTTTCAGCACCCAGGTAAACCCGAACACTGAGGAAGTCAGTAGGACAAGCAGTCTCACACCGCTTACAACCGATGCAGTCTTCGGTACGGGGAGAGGAAGCAATCTGACCAGCTTTACAGCCGTCCCAGGGAACCATCTCTAGGACATCCAGGGGACAAGCACGAACGCACTGGGTGCAACCAATACAGGTATCGTAAATTTTGACGGAATGAGACATTGAATTAAGTTCTCCCAAAGATATCAGGTTTTGACCGTATCTACATATACATGCAGATTAAACGGTTTGCTCAAAGCAGGATTATCGTATATCTTCGATCACTTTAGCTTAGTGTTTGCCTTTCAGGATACACAAGGCGACAAAACTTTAAACTCTGTAATATTTTGCGGACCTAACAGGGAACCGCCAACTTGCTGAATTTCTCCCTAACACGGGAAAAACTACCCCTCACCCACACCTAGTTAGGGGGAGGCAGAATTCTCAATTGTCAATTGTTCATGATCTTCTCTAATACGGGGGTGGTGGAGACAATGTGGTTGTCTAAACCGAGGGCTTGGGGGCTGATACCTAGCGCGATCGCAATGATTTGGGGAAGGTGAAGGACGGGTAAATTGAACGATCGCCCCAGAAATTTCGAGATTTCTGGTTGGCGGGAGTCTAGGTTAAGATGACACAGAGGACAGGGGGTGACCATACAATCAGCCCCAGCGGCGATCGCCTCTTCGATATGATTACCCGCCATTTGGAAAGATTCATTGGTAGCATAACTAGAAATCGGCCAACCGCAGCACTGAGTCCGTCCCCGATAATAAACGGGTGTAGCCCCCAGCGCCCGGAACACATTTTCCATAGACTCCGGTTGATGAGGATCATCATAGATTAACTGATGTTGGGCGCGCAGGAGATAGCAGCCATAGAAAGCGGCACATTTCAAACCGGATAACTTCCTAGTCACCCGGCGCTCAATTTCCGCTAAACCATAATCAGCCACCAAAGCCCATAATAAGTGTTTAACCTCGGTTGCGCCCTTGTAGGGGGTGCAGCTTTCCTTTTGCAGAAGTTGGTTAACCTTTTCCAGATAAGCCGGATCACTATTCTGATAGTCTTTCAGGCGTTCATCAACCCGACCAATCACGCCCTGACAGGTGCTACAGTGAGTGAGTAGGGGTAAGTTCAACTCCTCGGCTAGGGCAAGATTTCGGGCGTTGACAGTATCTTCGAGGAGTTGAGAATCTTCTTTAAAAGTACCCGAACCGCAACAGGAGGCTTTTTTTAACTCGACTAACTCAATTCCCAGAGTTTCGGTCAGCACTTGGGTTGACTGATAAAGTTCCCGACAAGCACCTTGAGCGACACAACCGGGAAAATAGGCATATCTGAGTTTGACAGAAGATGACATAGCAATATTTTTATGAATTGACTGTGGGGGGGGGAAGCACCCATTGTTAATATATCATCTACCCTAGGGAGCGATCGCAGACCTAAAGAAACCATAAAGGTTGCCTCCGCCCCAGGAGCAGAATCTACCAGAAAAGTAGAAAATGATGATCGCGGGGATTACGCTTTCCGATAATATGGAATACGCGGCATCCTATAGAGGAAAAATTCCATGAGTTCAGATACATTTGAAACAGTTAAGAAAATTGTCGCCGAGCAACTAGAAGTTGATCCGGCACAGGTAACACCAGAAGCGAATTTTGTCAATGACTTGGGCGCAGACTCGTTAGATACAGTAGAACTGGTTATGGCATTGGAAGAGGAATTCGATATCGAGATCCCTGACGAAGCAGCCGAAAAAATTACCACAGTCCAAGACGCGGTGAGTTTTATTGATGCTAAGGTAACAGCCTCCGCCTAGGGAGGATTTGCCTGTGTTCTGCATTCTGGGTGGTTAACTTCTGATAGAAAAGTCATGACTGATATGAACCGCAAGCGCGTTGTTGTTACAGGTCTCGGGGCAATTACTCCCATAGGTAATACGATTACTGAGTATTGGGAGGGGTTGTTAACTGGGCGTAATGGAATCGGCCCTATCACTTTATTCGATGCTTCACGCCATGATTGTCGCATTGCTGGAGAGGTGAAGGGATTTGATCCCTGTGACTACATTTCGCGCAAAGAAGCCAAACGCATGGATCGGTTTGCTCAATTTGCAGTGGCGGCGAGTAAACAGGCGATCGCTGATGCGGAATTAGTAATTGATGACCTGAATGCAGACCAGGTGGGAATCATGATTGGTACAGGCATTGGGGGACTCAAAGTTCTCGAGGATCAGCAGGAAGTTTATTTAACTCGTGGCCCAGACCGATGCAGCCCGTTTATGATTCCCATGATGATCGCTAACATGGCGGCTGGACTCACTGCTATACATACGGGAGCTAAAGGACCTAATAGCTGCCCGGTAACAGCCTGTGCAGCCGGGTCTAATGCGGTGGGAGATGCTTTTAGACTAATTCAACGAGGATACGCTCAGGCGATGATCTGTGGCGGTACAGAAGCGGCTGTCACTCCCCTGTCGGTGGCGGGGTTTGCGGCAGCACGAGCCTTGTCTACTCGCAATGATGACCCTCTCCATGCCTGTCGTCCTTTTGATGTGGGACGAGATGGTTTTGTTATGGGTGAAGGTACCGGAATACTGGTTTTGGAAGAGCTGGAATATGCCCTGAGTCGCGGCGCTCGCATTTATGGCGAAATTGTCGGCTATGGTATGACTTGCGACGCTTATCATATGACTTCCCCGGTTCCGGGTGGTATCGGCGCGGCTAAGGCGATCGCTTTGGCGATGAAAGATGGGGGATTAACTCCTGACCAAATTAGCTATATTAACGCTCATGGAACCAGCACCCCCGCTAATGATCCGACGGAAACAGCAGCCATTAAAACGGCTCTGGGTGAACACGCCCATAAAGTGGCGGTGAGTTCCACTAAATCTATGACGGGACACCTGTTAGGAGGTTCTGGGGGTATTGAAGCAGTGGCGGCGGTATTGGCGATCGCCTATGACCAAATTCCCCCCACCATTAACCTGGAAAATCCCGATCCTGAATGTGATTTAGATTATGTTCCTAACCACAGCCGCAGCCAAACTGTCGAGGTGGCTTTATCTAACTCCTTCGGTTTTGGGGGTCATAACATCACCTTAGCATTCCGCAAGTTTAAGGACAGTTAGAACAGGCTACAACCCCCAAAGAAACCCGGTTTCTCTCAGTCAATTTTCTGGTCACCACCAGATTTGTCTGAGCCACCGGGTTTCTCAACTAAATTATCCCATCCCCCACAGAAATGGCTGTTTCCACCCCCGCAGAGGTAAGGGTTGGTAAGGTAATCGACTCGACCGCAGGTGTATATCCTAGCCATTGTACCGACAGATTAGCAAACTGCTCCGCGCAGCCACTTACACAAAAACGGGTCGGTCGCGGTAGGTCGCTATGGCGTAATCCCAGTAATTCTAACTCCTGGACGACTGCTTCGACTAAATGCACTGCTGGATCAACTAATTTTACCGAAGCTGGTAATAGCGATCGCAACACCGGAGCTAAGTGGGGATAGTGGGTGCAACCATAGATTAGGGTATCAATACGCTGCTGTATTAAAGGGGCTAGATATTCTCGCGCCACCTCTAATGTACAAGGGTCATGGATGCGATTTTGTTCAATCAGCGGAACAAAAGCCGGACAACCAACCTGCCAAACTTGCACAGCCGGGTTGATTTCTTGAATCGCCTGACGATAGGCATTGCTCGCCGCCGTCGCTGGGGTCGCAATTACCCCGATCCGCTCACCCTGACTGATAGCTGCCCTGGATCCGGGTAAAATTAAGCCTAAAATTGGTATATCAAACTCAGACCTAACGACTTCTAAAGCCAAGGCGGAACTGGTGTTACAAGCCATCAGCACCATTTTAACATCCTGAGCGACTGCCCAAGTAATAATTTCGCGGACAAATTGCACAATCTCTTCAGGCGATCGTGTCCCGTAAGGTAATCGTGCCGTATCCGCAAAATACAAAATCGATTCATTGGGAAGTTGCCGATACAATTCCCTTAAAACCGTTAAACCCCCCACACCACTATCAAAAATGGCGATTTTCTGTCCTCGTTTATCCCTTGTCATCGGTTGCCTGGCACTTGTTATTATGTTTGATAGGCTAGATGTGCTGTTGTGGAGCACAACTAAGACATCCGACCTGCCTTAACAGATAAATCTGTTCCACTCAAAAGTACATGATCGGGACTAATACGGCGAACACTGTCGCCAAAATTATCATCCTCATCAAGGGTAGCAACAAAAATACTCCCCATTGTTGTTCACGTAAAACTCCTGGGAGGGTTGGAAGCTCCGTGATTGATCGCGGAGAGGAAAACCGACTCAAGCGGCTGACC
>NZ_JBIMLI010000022.1:34967-46667 GCF_051859755.1 Limnospira sp. | reverse complement strand
ATTTTTCATGATGAACGCATTAGAGTTAAGAGAAAAGGGCTATCAGATTTTAGTCAGTCATTTGGGACAGTCTGATGCGATTCGCTTTTTGCAACAAATGGGGTTGGAAGGAGATTATACCCAGGAAAGGCGCGAGGTTTTAGGGTCGGTGACGCGGGAGGAGTTTTTGGAGGAGTTACGCAAAATCAGAAATCTTGAGTAGTCGGGTTTTTGGGGGGTTGGGCAAAAGAAACCCGGTTTCTAGCAGCATCTCTGTTCCTTAACAAAAATTTAAGAAATCAACCCGGTTTCTGAGTCGCGGGGATGGGTAAAATCGGGATGGTGTTCCCAAGCCATAAAACAGGGAGTGATGCAGGAATTTAACCGGGAGAACTCGCCTAATATGAGCGATCGCCTCAGAATTTACTTAGATGCTTGCTGTCTCAATCGTCCATTTGATAATCAAACCCAGCCGAGAATCGCCTTAAAGAACCTGTAAAACTAGGATTTTCTGGATATGATGCCACCCATATTGCTAGTGCAGAGCGAAGTAATGCCGATGTATTTTTATCCACAGACGATCGCCTAATAAACAGAGCAAAGCGAAATATTAAAACGATAAATGTTGCCATCCAAAATCCCGTACAATGGCTAATGACTGTCAACCCCAAATAAAAAGCAATTATGAGCAAGACACAACAAGAAATCATCAAACAAGGCTATCAAGTCCTAATCAATTCCTTGGGAGTTGTTGATACAATCCGGTTTATTCAATACTTTACTCATGGTCAAGGCGACTATACCCAAGAACGCCATCAGTTTCTCGACCAAACATCCTTAAATGAGATTCTGCTGACCATGAAAAAACAGCCAACAGACAACAGCACCCAATACGACGAAATAATTGATAATTGATAATTGGGTGTTCTGGCAAAAGAAACCGGGTTTCTGGCAGTCTCTCGATTCCTTCACCCAGATTGAACAAACCAATCCCGTTTCTGAGGGTTCGGTTTTGGTAATATCGGGTAAAATATGAACTAGATTCGTCCGGCTAGTTAGTGGCGAGGTTAATTGATGAATAAAATCACCCTAGAAGAAGTAAGTCAAAATTTAAGCAATTATCTGCAACGCGCCCAAGCTGGAGAAAGTTTTGTGATTTTTCAGGCAGACCAACCTGTTGCTAAAATTGTTTCGGCGAAATCAGAGGGGATTTTAGAGGCGTTTGATGCGTTTCGCGATCGCCTTGTAGCCGAGGGGATAAACTTAGAAGTTGATGATATTTTTGCCAATGTTCGGGACGACACCCCCACTCCTGAAAAGCCCGGGTGGTGATGAGGATGAAATTTCTCCTAGATACTAACATTATTTCAGAAAGTATTAAGCTCCAGCCCAATCCGGCTTTTTTAGCGCAGTTTCGACACAATTTGCCAGAATCAGCGATCGCATCAGTGACATGGCATGAGCTTCTTTATGGGTTTCATCGCTTGCCCGAGTCGCGACGAAAAAGACTTTTGTCTCATTACTTAACCCAGGTCATCCAGAATAAAATGATTATTCTGCCCTACTGCGATCGGGCGGCGGAATGGTTTGCCATTGAACGGGCGAGATTGACCACTTTGGGTCGAACACCTTCCTACCCGGATGGACAGATTGCAGCGATCGCCAGGGTTAACGATTTGGTTCTAGTGACTCGTAATGTCTCAGACTTCGCTGATTTTGATGGATTAACCCTTGAAAATTGGTTGGCTTAGATAAAGAAACCGGGTTTCTCGCAGCATCGCTATTGCTTGACAAAGATTTAAGAAAGAAACCCGGTTTCTGAGGTTTGGGAATGAGGTAAAATAACCCGAGTGCTATTCCTTGGTGCTAGGTTATAGATGAACGAGGAAGGATAAGCGATGAAAATTATTGATATTAACCAAGCCTTACCGCAAATTATGGAACTGATAGAAATGGCTTTTGCCGGAGAAGAAATTATCATCAGTAAAAATAATCAGCAAACCATTAAAATTGCTCCCGTTTTATCACCTCAGCCGCGTCCCCCTTTATTTGGGTGCGATAAAGACCGGATTTCCCTCCGGGATGATTTTGATGAACCCTTGGATGATTTTCAGGACTATATTTAATGCGGTTACTCCTGGATACTCATACGGTTCTCCGGTTTTTTATGGGAAATTCTCGGTTGAGCGACAAGGTGCGTGATTTGGTCGAAGACGGTCATAATCATAAGGCGTTTGATGCGTTTCGCGATCGCCTCTTCTGCCGAGGGGATAGACTTAGAGGGTGATGATATTTTTGCCGATGATGGACTTAGGCGAATTGGATGTTAATGTTGACATGATTCAGACTGCGATCGCACTGCCGATGGAAGAAATTGCTGAATTTTGCCAAAAGTGGAAAGTCACCGAGTTTGCCTTATTCGGCTCGATTCTGCGGGATGATTTTCATGGGAATAGTGATGTGGATGTTATGGTACAATTTCATCCCGAAGCCCATCCCACCCTGTTTGATTTAGCTGAGATGGAAGAGGAACTCAAACAACTATTTGAGCGCGATGTTGATTTAATAACTCGAAAGGGAATTGAGAATAGTCGGAACTATCTGCGTCGCCAAGCCATTCTATCTTCTGCACGGGTGATTTATGAAACGGGATGTTCAATCCTTGCTTGATATGCTGCAATCCGCCGAAATCGTGACGGAATATATTTCTGGGCGATCGCGGGAAGATTTAGCGACTGATTTACAATTGCAAGATGCGATAATTCGGAGACTTTCACTGATTGGTGAAGCAGCAAAACGAGTTTCTGAACCGACTCGCGATCGCTTGACTACAATTCCTTGGTCAGTGATTAACGGGATGAGAAATCGACTCGTCCATGAATATGATGGAATTGACCTCTTTGATAAATAAGTTGGCCCAGCCAGAAGTATCAACAAATACACTATTATTCACTGGGCAACTCCCGTGAATAAATGGCTTCGCCAATATAGTCGTCGTGGCGAGATGCAATATCGTTATTTTCAGCGCTTAATGTGCCAATCAGTGCGGCAATTGGATCGTCAGGTTGGGTAGCTAAGTCCTCTAATGATTTTAAGATCATTGCTTCTAAAGAGAGGTTGATGATTTGAGCTTTGGATTCTAAACGTTGGCTCAGATCGTCGGGAAGTTCAAGGTTGATTTTTCGAGTCATTTTAATCAAGATGATATGAGTAATTAAGGGCTTGATCTTAACTTAAATTGCTGATACAATTAAACCAACAGTGCGATTCATTTTTCAAGCGGGTGACTCGTGCGGCGATCGCCAGGGGGTGATTTTCAGTAGGTTGCCGAGTCATGGTCAGGGTTGAGTTTTCAGATGATTGGAGCATCAGGATGATTATAACCCATCTTGTCAGAGAAAACTGAGTTTTGAGCCGCTGGAAAAGAAACCTGATTTCTAGCCGCATCTCGATTCCTTCACCAAGATTTAAGAAATAAACCCCGTTTCTGAGTGTCTGGAATGGGGTAAAATGGGAGTGCTATTCCTTACCCGGTGCGCGGCTATGGATGAAGAGCGATCGCAGGCTTATTTATCCCTGATTCCAGAACCGTTGATTGACCAGTTTTCGATGGAGAGTTCTTGGATAATGCCAAAATCAGACTGGTTGCACGTTAGGAGGGTGGCATTTTGAACCAGAGAAATGGCAGCAATTTTCAAGTCCATATTGCCTAAACGGGGGTAGGTTTTGCGGAGGCGTTGATGCTCGACTGCGGCAGGATAATCGAAGGGTAAAATGGGGATAAGACAATAGTCCTTTGCCGTTTTTTGCAGTCCTTCATAAGCGATGATTTGTTGCTCAACTGTTTTCGCTTGGGACAAAAAACTGAGTCTTCCTCTGATTTGTTCTTCATAAGTGATGATAGTGACAGCAACTTGAATATTCTCAACGGTTGCTATTTTTGCCAAAATCCGTTGACCGGGTTCACCATTGCGTTGAATGAGACTCAGATGATCCGTATCCAAAATATACATCCGATTTGCCTCACTTTATTGAGCCGTTTTGCGCCATTCTTGTCCGAGTTGAATCACCGTTTCAAAGGTCGGATCGTTGGCGTGACTCCCAGCAATGCGTTCCCACCAGGGTTGTTGTGGGGAGGTGACGGTGGCTAAGACTTGTTTAATTTGAGTGAGTTCGATTTCCAAGCTGGTGACTCGTGCTTCGATTGCCTGGGGCTGATTTTGAGTAGGTTGCCGGGTCATAGTCAGGGTTGAGTTTTCAGGTGATTGGAGTCTGTTGGATTATTATAACTCATCTTTTCAGGGAAGAAACCGGGCTTCTAGCCGCCGGAAAAGAAACGGGGTTTCTAGCAGCATCTCTATTGCTTCACAAAGATTTAACAAAGAAACCCGGTTTCTGAGTCGCGGGAATAGGGTAAAATCGGGGTGCTATCCCCTACCCGGTGCGCGGCTATGGATGAACAACGATCGCAGGCTTATCTCGCCCTGATTCAAGAACTCCTCAACTGTCCCAGTGGGGAGGAAAATGATGTCCTTAACCAGTCCAGTGAGTTAGTGGATGAGGGGTTTGTGCAGGTGTGCGAGTTAGTGGCGGCTCAGTTGCAGGGGGTGTGATGGTTGCGGTATATTTAGATGTGTGTTGTCTCAATCGCCCCTTTGATGACTGGGTGCAGGAGCGGGTTCGGCTAGAGGGAGGCTCAGTTTTAAGTATTTTGGAACGGGTTCGCACGGGAGAATGGCAACTAATTTCCAGTGAAGCCATTCTCGTGGAACTGGAAAAAATGCGGAATCTGGATAAAAAAGCCAGCATCTTTAATGTCTTGGCATTAGCAACACGAATGCAGGAAATCAATCAGGCAGTTGAGGAACGTTCACGACAACTAGAAGGTTTGGGGTTTGGGCTTTTTGATTCTTTTCATCTGGCTTGTGCAGAAGCGTCTGGGGCGGATATTTTTCTTTCTACGGGCGATCGCTTGCTCAATGACGGCTCGCAGGCATGAACTACAATTAAAGGTGGCTATTCGTAATCCGGTGGTGTGGCTGATTGAGGTTTTACAGGAGCAGTAAACAGGAGTCGTTGATGATGAACGCACTAGAGTTAAGAGAAAAGGGCTATCAGATTTTAGTCAATCATTTGGGGCAGTCTGATGCGATTCGCTTTTTGCAACAAATTAGGTTGGAAGGAGATTATACTCAGGAACGGCGCGAGGTTTTAGGGTCCGTGACGCGGGAGGAGTTTTTGGAGGAGTTACGCAAAATCAGAAATCTTTAGCTATCCAGTTTCTGGGTAGTCGGGCAAAAGAAACCGGGTTTCTAGCAGCATCTCGATTCTTTCACAAAGATTTAACAAAGAAACCCGGTTTCTGAGGCTGGGACACGGGGGAAAATGGGGTGGTGTTCCCGACAGTTCCCGACCTGATGCCTTGCTATGGATGAACCAGGGAAAAATCCTGTGCGATCTCAAATTTAATGCGTAGTGGCGACAGCAACAGTTTCTCTATTTGGCCTATATTTTATCGTATAATCCCAGAAAACGGGTTTTGCTCTGGGTTGCCCATACTTCGCTTTTTCCGACAAAAAACTCCGTATCCAATAAGCTAATACGCATTTAAACGGGATATTCACAAGTTAGTCAAATTGTCTTCAATCCTTCTTTTGTTCCCGGTTCACTGTTCCCCGGCATTCCAATTTATATAAAACCATAGCGACTTACTGCTCCGTTGGATAAATCTTAAAATACCCCCTTAATACCCTGGCACATCTGGCGAAAAAATAGGAAATTGCCCCCTGAATTTCCATATATTTATAGAATCTTTCTTGATTATGCAAACCATACATTAACGCTTCATTGTAAATAGATCACCCGATTTTGTTCGATATTTATAAAATTACGTTTTTGTAAATCCAAAATGATTTCATTTATGTCATCATCAGAAATTCCACCTTGAAATTGATACATAGATTTAATTGAATTCGTTAGAGATTTTATTTTTGTGGGTTTTAACTTCAATAGCCGGTTTTCAATATATTCGATAGTGTTCATATCTTTTGAGGCTTCCTTACCCGTAGTATTCTGATCGGTTGTTGCCTCAATTATCTCAATTCTATTTTGAGGGTTGGCATTTTCTTCTTCTTTTCTGGCCACCTGTATTAGCAATTGTGCCAGACGTAATTTCTCTCTATAACTTAGTGATTCACAAGCTAAAGCTATAACATTATAGTTCATTCGACTTAACTTTCCTTTCTAGTAGTCTAACAGCAAAAGCCACTGGCGACCAATAACCTCTAACTCAGCATCAGAAGTCAGCCAGAAGCGTAATGTAGCCAACAAGAACATCGTCAACCCAAAAGTTAACATCCGCTTCCCGTTGAATTCGTCCCTGTTGCCAATGATACAGCAAAACACCTGATCAAGTTGCCGAAGTTCAGGGGTTAACGGTTTAATCCTGATTTCGGAGCAGCGCCCAATTCCCGGCGATCGCGCAAACAACCCGGGCGCAAGCATTGCGCCCCTCCAAGACCTCTTCCCCAAGGGAGTCGCATACGCCCCCAACTGCCAAGTTCTGCAACAAGCCCAAAATCGGCAACGCCCGCACTTTAACCAACTCTTCGCTATCCAAAACCCCACCGAAGACCTCCAATTCACGGATATGGAAGTGGAAGCCATCCAATCCCTGTTTCACCCCCACCAAGTCCTCAAACATGACGAAGCCGAAAAAGCCGCCATTGATGCCGAAACCCTGAAAAATGCCCACTGTGTCCACTTCTCCTGTCACGGCTACTTCAACTTTGAAGATGCCCTCAAATCCGCCCTCATCCTGGCTAAAAGCGAATTTACGCCCCCTCCCCCAACGGATGACCCCAGCCGCTATCTGCCTCTAAAAGACAACAAACTGCTGGACCTGCAAAAATGTCTGACTTTAGAGGATATCTTACGCCTTGACCTGACCAACTGCCGTCTCGTCACCCTCTCCGCCTGCGAAACGGGTATCACGGACCTCACCTCCACCAGTGATGAATATATCGGTTTACCCAGTGGCTTCATTTTCGCGGGTTCTCCCAATGTGGTGAGTACCCTTTGGGCGGTAGCGGATATCTCTACGGCGATTTTTATGATTCAGTTTTATCAAACTCTCCAGCAGCAACCGGAACTGTCGGTGGTTCTGGCGTTGCAGCAGACTCAGAAATGGTTGCGGGAAGCGACGGTGCAAGATTTGTTAGACTGGATTGATAGCTGTGCCGTGATTAGTGAGGAACGGCGAGGGCAAATGAAATTTACCTTACAATGGGGGAAGACCGCCGAAAGTAAGCCCTTTTCATCTCCTTACTTCTGGGCTGCATTTTGCGCCATTGGACAGATAAATTGACCTGTATTGTATGAGGAAGAATCCCCAATGAATCCCCAAGATTTAATTGCTGCGTTTCTGGAAGTGTGGGACAGTAACCCGGATAATATTTGGCAAAGCTCAGGCGCTATCGAAGGCTTAGATCAGCTTAACGATAGTTTAGCAGCTTGTCAAGATAAGTCGGATTTGGAATTGGCGAATGAACTGGGGAAATGGTGTGCTTCCTATCCTCAACTGACTCAAAAAGTGATGGATAAGTTGGGGGAAAGGAAGCTAAAAGGTTCTGATAACGATTCCCCCAATACAGAGGACACGGCTTATATAAATCTCTATCCGAAAATTACGGAAATTCTGCTAACCCGCGCCCCGAAAATGGGCAAAAAAGAGGGTTAATCTTGATGGTTTTTATGGCAACTTTCAATAAACATCCGGTTTGGGAAAATTTATCAGAGGTTGTTAAGGGTATTGATTCTAATGCTCTGGTTTGGGAGCATTTGGCATTATGTGATTATCAAATATCCGGCTATTGGGATGAAAGCGATCGCTTTTATGAAAACATCATCCTCCCTCGTCCTCTGTCGCCCGAATTAATCAGCAGCGGCGTGATTTTCAACGGAGATAAACGCCGCATTCAACTGAAATTTACCCTCAATCTCGAAACCACTAACCCTCCCATTTCTATCGCGGAACTGATGTTAGTCTATGATGAAAACCTAGAATTTGTTGATGAAAATTGGCAAATTGACCTGAACTCGGAATTTATTAAAGTTCCATCTTAAAATCGTAGGTTGGGTGAAGCGACAGCGCAACCCAACAAATCCGGGTAAAATGTTGGGTTACATTCCATTCCACCCAACCTACAACCCAACAAATCTGGGTAAAATGTTGGGTTACATTCCATTCCACCCAACCTACAAAGCGCCAACCAACAAATTCAGCCAAAACGAAAATAACTATTTTCGCTGCCCCTGCCTCGGCTTAACGCCAAACCCATAAACGTATAAATCAGCCACAGCATAGCCATAACGCTTTTTATTCCTTCTTTCAGCTATCAAACCAATTTGCTGCAATCTTTTTAAGAAATTTTCAAAAGACCAATTAGATTGATTAGCAACACTATCCCGCCATAAAGGCTCTAACTCTTCCACATTAAACAAAGAACTTAATTTATTCATACGCTCAAAAAATGCTAAGAATTCTGGATATTCATTTTTGATCGCATCACACCGTTCTTGAGAAGCAGCCTCCAAACCCTCAGTTAAAGACTTCCAACCTAATAAACGATTACTCGCTACATTTTTGGTTGGTGCGGCTAACTCTACCTCTCTGGCTTTCTTCAGTAAAATATTTAAAGAACGCGGATAAGTGTTGTTACTGGCATCAGTTAACCGGGAATACACCCATTGAGATACATAAGCATTTTTGCCCTTTTGAACCTTCAAACCCCATAACGGCCCCAATGCTTGACGTAAAGCATCTTCACTGGCTTCATCAATCTCATTATCCGTTAGGGGCCGAACACGGTTAGAAAGCATTTTGAAATCGATAGACCCCCCAATTGCTAAACGATAGGCTAAACGCAAAAAATCAATTTTTCCCCACTGCAATAGTAAAGTACGTGCTTCACCAAAATGACTTTTATTGGTGAAAATCAAATTACTCCAGATATCCTCTCGCAAAAATACTTTAAAACGAATATGATATAAACCTTGATTATTGAAATCGTAAATTAGACGCATCAACCCGCCCAAGGCGGCTTGTTGGTAAGGACTATTTTCTTGAATATCCTGATCTAAATCATCATAAAGTAACCAGATTTTTTGTGCAACTTTACCCAAGGAGCGATCGTAATAACTCAAAGCATCTCGGCAACAGGAATTTAAATCGTCATCCGTGACAAATTCAACCAGTTTATCAGTATGTTTTGCTTCCCAAATATTGTACCTATCTAGGGAAAAGTTATATTTTAATCGAGACCGCAAACCTTTAAATTTATCCTGCTTCAATATTTCAAGGAATTCAGGAACTGAACGATAAATCCGAATAACAGCATAAGCCCGCCATAAGGATAACCAATCTTTTTGATGTTCATCAAGCTTTTGGTGAATTTGAGCAAAAACATCACCTGTGGGTCTAAATTGGTCACTATTGCCGTGGCCTGACAATATGGTTATATTTTCTAGCCGACCCCGTGCATACTTTTCAGCATTTTCACGATGCTGAGTAAATAAGGTGTATAGCGTTGACTTACCTGTACCTTTCCGCCCCCGAATTACCCAAACAGCATCGTCCAAGCAACGCTCAAAATCAGTTGTCTTTTGAAAAATTTTATCAAAATCATTGTCTAAAATACTAGCAGCATCACGTTCTGAAAAGGATAAAGATCTAAGTAAACTTAAACGGTTAGATGGATTAATTAGTGCGTCAGTTTCTAATACACTACTTTTTTCGAGTAAATAATTTGCAATGGGAGCGTAGTAAGGCAAAGCAGTCTCAACCGGAAACTGAGTTACACCCGCGATATTAGGATGATAAGGAATTTGGAACAGTTCTTTTTGCTGATCATTAGTTAACTCTAAAGAGTCTTTTATATTTTCAACTAAATTAGCGCCAATGATACCTTCAGGAACAGGGGATAACACTAATTTGACATCAGCATGACTCAGTTCATTTAAAGTGTTTTTCACAAAACGAACACCTTCAGCATTTTGTTCACTAGGATATAAGACGATAAAAATATCATCTGCCAGCCCTAACAAGGTGAAACCGCCCCATTCATTGAGGCCTGTTCGTGCATCAATCAGCATGATATCAGGTTGAAACTGCTCCCAAAGTTCCTGCTCAAACTGCAACCATGGATCATCAGCCTTATCAAAAAGGTGTGTAGTCGTCAACAGTGATAATCGTTGCACATATCTACGCCCAATATTTCCCGCAGGTACAACAAATAAAGGACGTTTAGAATGTGAATCTGTGACGCTATAGATAATGCCTTCCTCGCCCCCCAACTCAACTTGAGGTTGATGAACTTCATTTAAAAAACAAGTTTGGCGTTCCCATAAATAATCGACTAAACCTAGTTTTAAAGTGAATTTTTGAGGAGGGAGTAAAGTATGTAATCCCGGTGCCTCAACATCCATATCAACAATAACAACTCGCTTGCCAGAACGCATTAACTGAAAAGCAGTTTGGATTAATGCGGTAGTTCTACCGACCCCCCCCTTGTAAGAATAAAATACGACACGCTTGATCCGATGACTGTCTTTTTCTGAAAAAGTTTTGCCCGATGCTAACATATCCACAGCTTTTTGCCATGATGTCGGAATATCATTGTTTGTATCTGATAGTGCTATGCCTTGCTCGACTGCTTCATCAGGAGTATATAACTCAATGATGCCAACGGATAAATCAGCTTTTTGAATTAATGGTTCAACCTCTTGTAATCGCTCTGCCCTACTCTTTCCATTAAACTTTTCGGCAATAACGGTTAACAAAACAAAACCACCATCTCCAACATCCAGTTGAAAATTATGGGAGAATTTATGCTTCAGTTCCTCACGCAGTTTTGAGGGATTCATCCAATTCTTACCTCATTCTTTTCTAGCCAACCATAAACATAATCAAAGCTCTTTTTCCACTCATCCCGCTGAATGGATGATGCCTGATCTACATAACGTAAACCGATATAATCAACAGAGGTTGCACCAAGAGGGTAAATCAGACAGTTTAGGTGCTTTAGAAGTTGCTGATCTGATTTTGCCAATTTGAATAATTCTGGCATATGGCGTAGGGCTGTTGTCAAACTATGTCCTGGATTATGGATCTGCTGATTAAACATAGAGTCTTTCTTTCTGCGACTTTTTTCATCCCATTCACTGATGCTATGATAGTCAGCGAGCAATGACTTTAAACGACACTCAATACTAATGCCACCCAGATGCAAAGCGGCTATATTGTGGTCTTGTAGCTTCAGTAGAGCCTCAGCATCTTTTTTTCTTGCTAAACACGCACCAGCAAAATCTTCCATAACCAACTCAGATGTCACCTATCTAAAAAGCCACCAACTTTATAAGTAGGAGGGACTAATGATTTGTGAAATGCGGTAAGCTGTTAAATCCTGAAACCCTTGACCACTAAAGGTTACACAGGTTAAACCTATTTTACATTTAATTTTGCCTACCTACTTACTCAATTTATTTTACCACTTTCGATAATAATTAGCCTCGACGGTAGCACTCTCTGCATGAACCGGTCAATCAACCTAGATCCTCGCTCTGCCTCATTGTCAAGGAACCCCAATGGCAACTAACCCTCGCCGTTGAACTTAAAATCGTAGGTTGGGTGAAGCGAAGCGCAACCCAACAAATCTGGGTAAA
>NZ_JBIMLI010000022.1:0-34870 GCF_051859755.1 Limnospira sp. | reverse complement strand
AAAATGTTGGGTTACATTCCATTCGGTCCAACCTACAACCCAACAAATCTGGGTAAAATGTTGGGTTACATTGCATTCGGTCCAACCTACAACCTTAAAATCGTAGGTTGGGTGAAGCGACAGCGCAACCCAACAAATCTGGGTAAAATGTTGGGTTACATTCCATTCGGTCCAACCTACAACCCAACAAATCTGGGTAAAATGTTGGGTTACATTGCATTCCACCCAACCTACACGCCTTGAGGAAAAATAATGACCGATCGCATTTTCGCCCCTAATCTCTATTTATGCGCTTATCATCTCCGGGAAGATGACACGGAGGGAGACACTCACCCCCTGTGGTCAAATTGCGATCGCCTTTTGTCTCACCTCACTGACACCCGGCTAACCCCGCATCTTCACATCACCCAAAATCGTATCCTTCTCACCCCACCTAAAAAGCAGATTTCCTTCACCTTCACGGACTCTCCCGATATCGAAGGCTTTATCCAACCCGTCCAAATTCAAGACAGTTATGGGGTTTTTCTGAATATTGGCTATGATGATACCGACACCACCAACATTGTGGAAATTCTGGCGGTGGAACAGTTCAACCCTCACCAGATTTTACCCTTTCCCCAAACTCCTTATTTTCTCGGACAAACTCTCCTGTTAACCCTCCATTTGACCCCGGAAAATCAAGATTTGCAAGGTTCGGAATTGACGGAATTAGCCAATCAATCCTATCAGGCTTTATTCCATCAAAAGACTTCCCCATCCCGTCTGGGGGAATTATTTGGGAGTCCTATTTTTGAATATGGCAACCCCCGCGAACCGGATAAATCCCCCCATATTCTGGTCTGGCTATTCCGTGATGAAATCGCAGATACAACTCTAGGTAAGTGCTTTCAGTTGACCTTTGACCTATTTTTATATCGCCATAAAGTCACGAAAGCGTTTCAAGATAGCCGGGAAATTTATCAACAACTTAAACAATATTATCTCAGCCTAGACCCGACTTTAGACGCAATTCAATCCCAAATTGATGCGGCAACACCTGACCCGGAAAATAATGCCTATCTCCAACATTTTAAAACTCAGTTAAAACAACTAGCCGCTGATTCTTTGATTTACGATCGCCTCCTCCGCAAAATTAAGGATTTATTGAATACAATTAACATAAATCTTAACAATTATAATGAGACAATCGAGCGGATTTGTGCTACACTAGGAACCGATAAGGAAGAACTATCGTTTTGGCGACACTTCGGGGAACAAACAGCGCCCCAATTCCGGGGTCAAATTGCGGCGGATTTAAGTTATTTTGAACAGGGGACGGGGTTAATTTCCCAGGCGATCGCCTCTATTCGCGCCATTGTGGAAATTGACCAAGCACAATGCGATCGCCAACGCCAACAAGCGGAAGCGGACTACTACAGAAAACAACAAAAGGCTAACGGGGACCTACAAAACCATATCCAAGCGGTGGGTGTGGGAATTGCGGCGGGTGCGATCGTCGCTTCAACTTCCGGGTTAATCACTGAACCTTGGGAGCGTCCTGATAGCGATCGCTTTTGGCTACCGTATATCCACCCGTTTATTATAGCATTGTTGGGGAGCATATTGTGTTCATGGGGTGCGTGGTGGGTCGCGGAGAAATTGATTAAAAGGGTGAAATGAAATGTAACCCCCCATGAGGTTGTGATGAGGAATACAATTTAACCGCCTTAATTGGTGGCTTGGGGAGAGATTATACTTGGTTATCGCCATCTTCAGCAGTTACAGCTTGTTTGGAAGTAACTTAATTTTTCCTGCATTTTCTGTTGAAATTCTGCTAGAGAAGAAGTGCGATCGGCGTTGACATCAGCTAATCCTTGTTTAATCGCCGCAAGTGTTTCCAAATATTCCATCATGTCTAACAATTTTTGGTAGGATACAGCATCTTGGACGACTAATTCAGCTTTCCCGTTTACAGTCAAGACAATAGGTTTCCCAGTTTCTTTCATCTGTGCTATAAATTCAGATGTATGGCGCTGGAAGTCGGAAAGGGAATGAATATCACCACTTAGGTTAATCATAGCTAGACAAACAGTAAATAATTGGCATGGAATTTCATCTTAACACAGGTCATCGGAATCTGATGGCACTTTGACGAGTCCATGAAAGCCAAGGTAGAGGGTTAAAGTAGGTTAATCTTCGGTGGGTTTGCTACTATTCCATAATAGGCGAGTTCCCATAATTGCAAAGCCGATCGCCGCCGCCATTTTCACCCATTGAGTCGGTAAAATTTCCGCCACACCCTGACCTACCAACACGCCGATCAGACTAGCCAGGACTAGGGCTGATGCTGTCCCAAAAAAGATGGCTTTAGGGGATTTCGTCGTACCACTTAGGGCGATCGCTGCTACTTGGCTTTTATCTCCCAACTCCGATAAAAATACCGTAATAAAACTCAGTCCTAACAGTTGTAAATCCATTGATATTCAGTATTTAATTTTACCAGCCAATCACTTAGTGGAAAACCTCCCAGAATATGATAGCAGAAATCACTAACAAAGTCAATCCCGCCGCCCGTTCTAAAGTTTGGGGTTGAATATGACGCGCCAACCATTGACCTAGCAAAACCCCCAATAAACTGGTGGTAATTAAAGCGCTTCCCGCGCCCAAAAACACCACCCAAGGATTATGAGATTCCGCCGTAATTAATAAGGTAGTAATCTGGGTTTTATCCCCCATTTCCGCCAGAAAGATGGTGAAAAATGTCGAAGTAAAAATCGCCCAAACTTTGATAGATTCAGCCGCACCCGAAACCATATCTGGCTGTGTGGAAGAGTCACCTGGGAGGCGCGCGGGGTCAATTATGGTAGTTTCATTTAACGGTTGTTCCTGAAAGTTAGGACTCACAGGAAGGCTATTAGACTGATTTGGGGAAGAATCCACAGGCTCGGAAATTAGTGTCACGGATATTTTATGAAACAATTATGAAATCCAATTTAACCTAATCTGCCCGAAGATGCAAGGTTATTCGTCCCAACCAACAGCCTGGTTAAACCGCTCCATTTCTGGGGAGTCCTCCCCATAAACCCCGATAATCTGTTGCTGACAGCAATCGATCGCAAAATCATTTAACTGGTCTGGTTCAATACCATAGAGGTCTTCAAAGACATCAGCCTGGACTCGACAAAACCGAGGGCGATCGCTGTAGATACTACATTCACGGGTATCATGATTGAAATGGATGCACCAACCATCAGAACCCACCAAGCTGAGATAAAGTTTGAGTTCCTCCGTTCCCAGATATTGGTCTAATTCCGGGCGTTCTGTCGGGTCAAGATGACAGCAAGCGCCACACTGTTTAACACAAAGCCAGGTTGCCACTTTTTCCCCCAAATAATGAATCGGATCGATATGTAACCTTAGATTATCTCTTGCGTTTAGGCTTTCTGGGACGTTTCAAGGCGCGGGGGGTTTTGTCGTCCTCCTCCTCGTCCTCCTCCTCGTCCTCCTCTTCCGCAACAACAGAATCAGATTGAGATTCAGATGAACTTCCCTTCTGCTCCTCTGTCTCTGTTGACGACTTCTCAGATTCTATCTTATCTGAGGTTTCAGGTTCTGGAGTCGCCATGATTGTCTCGGAGTCCGCCTTTTCCGCAGAATCTGTTTTTACCTCCTCAGAGTCCGCTACTTCAGAAACAGCCGTTTCAGCTTCTTTGGTGTCTTTCTGTTCCCCCGTTTCTGATGTCTCTATAGCGCTAGGTTCCGCCTCAGCTTTGATATTATTATCTTGATGCTCCTCATCTGTAGGTTCTGGGGTGGGGACAGTCTCCACATCAGTAGCATCAGCTTTGATATTACTATCTGTAGCCTCCTCATCTCTCGGTTCTCCCGTTGAAACTGGGTCAGCAGCAGCACCACTATGCTCAGAGTCTATATCTGGGGTTGAAACTTGACCAGCTTCTGCTGTATCGGGGGAGTTAGTTTTTTCCGCCTCAGAGGGGGAAGCATTATCAGCCTCGGTTTCCCAACTATCATCATTATCATCCCAATCAGAAGCATCCGCTTGTTTTTCTGGAGCTTTCGGGTTGTCCAGAGAAGTATCCGGCGCTTCAGTTTTGGCGGGTTCTTTCTTTTTGCGATCGCCAAATATACCTTTTAAACGACCCAACAAGCTACCTAATCCTTTGGATTTCTTCGCTTCACTAGGTTTATCTTCTGGCACTTTAGCAGATTCTACCCGATCAGGTTTGCTGACCTCTGGAGTTTCTTTCACCTCCTCCGTGGGGGTTTCCTCCGCCTTCGATACTTCCTCCGATACTGTCTCCGATACTGTCTCCGATACTGTCTCCGATACTGTCTCCGATACTTCCTCAGTCGTGGGGGTTTCCGCTGGCGCTGTTGTCGCGGCTTCGGGTACAACTTCCACAACTTCTGGCTGAGAAACCGCTAATTCTGGTTCCTCCGTGATAGTTTCTGGTTCAACTACTGGCGCAACCGCTTCACTGTCCGCCACCACAGGGGATGGTTCTGCTGGCGCTTCTGCTTCTTCTGTAGTAGCTACAGGTTCCGCTACAGGTTCCGCCACAGGTTCCGCCACAGGTTCCGCCACAGGTTCCGCCACAGGTTTTACTTCTTCTGGTGTCACCGGAGTGGTGGCGGGGGTTGGGGGTTGAGAAGCCTTTTTAGCCTTTTTAGATGATGGTTTAGGGGTGGTAGATTTTTTAACGCTACGGCTGCTAAATAAGCCTGAGACCTTCTGTTTTACGGGGTCTGGGAGGGGGGTTTGTAAATGAGGTGGCGTGACTTCCCGGCGCAATAACAGGGTCTGCCAACCTAACCAACCCAACAAGGCGACACTAGCAGTTTGACCCAAAAGAATTGCCCCGGTGAAGCGTGCTGCACACACCCATAGAATTAGGGCGTAGAAGAAACCCACACCACTCCAGATAAAGTCACTTTTGCGATGAACCTCTGGAAAGAAGAAGGCAGCCATGTATAGGGTAAAGCTCCCTAAGCCAACTGCGATCGCTAGGATGTATGCCAGCATCTTTAGCTCCACAAATCTCTACTGCAGACATTGTACATCTCAGCGCGACCTAAAGTAATCGATAATTAATAATGGCCTATCCTGATGGGTCAGTTTTCGATTTTCCGGTGATGAATGGGGTGGCTGGTTCTGACCCACCCTACCATATTCGCGGCTGGTGGGTCAGTTTTCGATTTTCCGGTGATGAATGGGGTAGCTGGTTTCTGACCCAGCCTACCATTCTACCATTTGATTTTCGGGTGATGAATGGGGTAGCTGGTTCTGAGGCTAGGGGAATATATTGCGAAATGATAAGCGTAATTAAAAATACAGAAGCTCTCTAGGGATTTTGCTAATGTGACGGAAATCACAACAATTGAGTGTAGAAGATCATGATGATAACTGCATCAAATCATGGTCGTTATCTAACTAATTGTTTATAATCGATCCTAAATTCACAAAGGGTGCGGTTAATGTTTATCTGAAAAGGAGCGATCGGCTATGCTGGAAAAATTAATCCTGGCTGCACTGATCACTTTATCACTACACCTGCATTTGGGGTGGAAATGGACTTTTGATAACCGATTCTGGTTATTGAGTATCACCCCTAATACAGAGACAGTGCAACTTTTCACGTCTCAGTTCGTAAATTTAGATTGACAACTGTGGATTTTCCGGTAAGGTTTCATGGTCTCCAAAGACCATCAGACTTGGCTCGCCATAACTAACCTAAGAAAAGTCTCATCAAATCTTCATGGTTATTTTACCTAGGCTAGTTATCGTACAAGTAGGCAATAATATCTGCTCACCTGTTTGAGCTAAGTTGGGGGTCAAGTTTTATGAGAAGGTCTGCGACATTAAAAAATGGTTTAAGTGGTCAGTCTAAAGTTATTTGTTTACCTGGTGGCGATCTGGACGGCTGTGGCGATCGCATTCACCAGATTAACCGCCTGAAAAAGACTCGATCAGCACAGCGGTTTGGTCTGTATACTCAAGAAGCAATCTCCCTAAACAGTGGGGAGTCGAAGCGATACTGTGAAATTCTAATCCGCTTCATTGATGAACCAGAGCAAGTGGTTCCAGCTTCGTGGCTTGTACCAATAATAACCCAAGGCTATAGATTAGCTGAAAAAATAGACCGCTGGGTAATTGAAACAGTATTAGATTTGTTGTCGGAAACTAGCCCCGAAAATCGGGAAAAATATCGTTTCGCTATTAACATATCGAGTCGGACTCTATATGATTACCGACAGTGGCGAAAATTAGAGCGAGAAATACTTAAACGAGACCTGACACCGGATCTATTCTGCTGGGAAATTGCGGAATCAACTATTCTAGCTAACCCTCAAAAGGCGGCGGATGCGATCGCTAACCTGCAAATTCAGGGCTATTATGTTACAGTAGATCAGGTCGGTGGTCGGTATTCCTCATTGGACTATCTTAACTATGTCACCGTTGACTATCTGAAAATAGCCGATGACTTGGTGAAAGATATCGCGCAGGACTTAGGCGATCGCTCAATTGTCCAAATAATTCAGTTGGTGGCGCAGTCTTTAGCTATTGAGACCATAGCCAACGGGGTAGAAACTTCCCCAGCCTTTGAAACCCTCCGAGACCTGGAAATAGATTATGCTCAGGGATATTATCTGACTCAACCTCACCCCCTAGCCGCCAAATTTTTGGGGTGAACTTTGGGAATGGCAACTTTTTTAAGTGATTGTGAGTCTCAAATACGGGTAGAATATAGTTATGGTATCACACCCTGTGTAGTAGGGGCGATCGCTGTTTTCCACAGCCAATCTGCACCTAAGCGCGTCAATTAGATGATTGACCACCAAACCTGGGAGAAAGCCAAGGATTAAAAATGCGAACAGTAACATTAAGGAGGAACACACATTTTTTTCCTGAATTGTAGACGTTCACCCGAACTATTAAATAGTGCAACCATACCCTTTCAGCCTTTGGGATTCCTCGTAATGTTCTAGCCTGGCTTTTCCACCTTAACAACTGTTTAATTATGTTTAAAAACTACCTGCCACAACTCCGAAAAAATACCCGTCGCTTGCTGTATCCACTGCTATCAGTAACGGTGGTCTGTGGGATTTTATTAAGTTCTATATCCGCTACCCAAGCGATTTCTATCCCGGAGTTGATTTTTAGAGGAATTCAAGTTATCCAGCTTTCTACTATTTCCGATCGCCAAGAAGTCAATATTGGTAAACAGATCAATGATCAGATGGTAGGTCGCGAGTTTCGTTTGCATCGTAACCGCGATTTAACTATGTATGTTAACCAAATTGGTCAGCGACTGGCACAAACTAGCGATCGCCCTAATATTCCCTATACTTTCCAAGTAGTTGATGATTCCCGGATTAATGCTTTTGCTACTATGGGGGGATTTGTTTATATCCATACAGGTTTAATTAACGCCGCCGATAATGAAGCACAACTGGCTAGTGTAATTGCTCATGAAATTGGGCATATTGTCGGTCGTCATGCTATTCAACAAATGCGAGAAATGGCGATCGCTCAAGGTGTGGCTTCGGCGGCTGGACTTGATACTAATAGGGCGGTACAAATTGGGGTAGAATTAGCCCTAAGACGGCCGAATAGTCGCAGTGCAGAATTTGAAGCAGATGAACTGGGAATCATTAATTTGGGTAGGGCTGGATATGCTCAAGAAGCAGCTCTAGACTTTATGGCAAAACTTTTAAGTAGCAGTTCTCCTCCCACATTTTTAAGCACTCACCCCGCCACCCGCGATCGCATTGAAGCCATGAGACGGCATATTGATCCACAACTAGCAGGACAAAACGGAGGGATGAATAATGAAAGATACAGACAAATAGTCACACAACTGCTATCTTAGTTGAGAAGCGGTGGGAGAATTTGGCTCCCGGTTAAACTCTTCCCTTTGGTGAGGGGAGGGTTTATTATTATATGTGGTATGATTATGGGCGGTAGTCCCCAACCGACCGGCAACAGTTACCAGATAATTTCTGGAAAGTCCCCTATTGTTTTAATCGAATTTTGTGAACAGCTTAAAGCCAGAAAAAGGTAGCATTTTAATAGTTGACGATACACCTGATAATTTGCGGGTATTGTCGGCAACTCTTGGCGATCGCGATTATGATGTACAATGTGCGATTAACGGCAAATTAGCACTAATGGCAGTTGCCAACCAACCGCCGGATCTCGTGTTGCTAGATATTAAAATGCCGGAAATGGACGGTTATCAGGTCTGTGAAGCCTTAAAATCTCAACAGAAAACGGCTGAGATACCTGTAATTTTTCTGAGTGCTTTGGATGATGTTATCGATAAGGTGAAAGCCTTTGCGGTGGGGGGAGTGGACTATATCACCAAACCTTTTCAAGTTGAGGAAGTTTTGGCGCGGGTTGAACATCAACTGACCATTAGAAGACTACAGAAACAATTACAAAATCAAAACTTTCGTTGACAGCAGTTGAACGAAGATCTGAAACGTTCTAACCAAGAACTGGAACAATTTGCTTATATTGTTTCCCACGACCTACAACAACCACTACAGACCATTACCGGGTTTGCGGAATTGATGCTGACCCTGAAATCGCAAATTAACCTGGAGGAGGAAGCAGAAGAATATGTGCTGCCGATTTTAGATGAGGGAATGCGACTACAGCAATTAATTAAAAATCTGCTACACTATAGCCGGGTGGGAACAAAACAAGCTGCTTTTGAGGCGATCGACTGTAATATTATATTAGAGGAAACTCTGAGTAACCTAAGTTTAGCGATTCAGGAAAGTGGGGCGATTATTACCTCAGAGAAACTCCCAATGGTATTTGGCGATCGCCTTCAGTTAGGACAGCTATTTCAAAATTTGATTGCTAATGCAGTTAAATATCACCGTCCTGGTATACCCCCCCAAATCACGGTTTCTGTGATGCCGAAAAATCAAAATTGGCAATTTGGTATTCATGATAATGGGATTGGTATTCCGGCGGATAAAACCCAGAGAATTTTTCAGATTTTCCAACGACTACATACCCAGCAGGAATACCCAGGAAATGGTATCGGTTTAGCGATTTGTCGGAAAATTATTGATCGCCATCGAGGGGATATTTGGGTAGAGTCTGATCTGGGTGTAGCCACCAGTTTCTACTTTACTTTACCGATATATGAATCACAATCACCGTCAATTACACCAGAAATTACAACAGCTAGAAACCGCCCTAGCTGAGAGTCAAAATCGCCTGCGAGATTTATTTCATTTAGCCCCCATTGGGATTGCGGAAATCTCAACGGAGGGCTATTTTTTAGAGGTAAATACGGCTTTTTGTCGGTGGGTGGGCTACTCCCAAGCGGATTTAATTAACTTGGATTTTAATGAAATTACCCACCCGGAAGATGGGGATATTTGTCGGCAAAAATTTGAGCAATTAATTACCCAACAAATTGATGAATATACCCTGGAAAAACGCTACCGTCATCGAGACGGACATTGGGTTTATGGGATTGTTACTTGTTATCTGCGTTTGGATGTCAAGGGAAATCCTCTCTGTGCGATCGCTCAAATTATTGATATTACCCAAGGCAAACGTTCCGAACAAGAAATTCGCGAAAAAGAAGAGTATTTACGTCTACTTCTGGATAATATCCCCCAACAAGTATTTTGGAAAGATACTAATTTAGTATTTCGAGGTTGTAACCGAAATTGGGCGATCGCCGCCGGACTAGATAGTTCAGAATCAGTAGTCGGAAAGACAGATTTTGATTTATTTGCAGATGCTGAGATTGCCGAGTTTTACCGAGAAAAAGATAGACAGGTTTTGGAGTCTCGCACCCCGGAAATGAATGTGGTAGCGCCTAAACAAAAGCTAGGACCGGGAGGGCGGCGAATTTGGCTAGATGTTAGCAGAATTCCTATGTTAGATTCCCAGGGTAATGTGTTGGGAATTTTGGGGGTTTTAGAAGATATTACCGAAAGTAAGGAAATCGACGAAAAGCTGCGTTTAACTCAATTTTCGATTGATAAATCTAGGGATTATGTCTTATTTAGTGATATTAATGGCAGGTTTTTTTATGTGAATGAAGCCGCTTGTCAAATTCTGGGATATTCTAAAGAGGAATTACTGACCATGGAAGTGGGAGATATAGATCCCCTCGCTTCCCCTGGTGGTTGGTCAATTTCTTGGGATGATTTGCGAGACCAAGGTTCATTTACTTTTGAATCAACTCATTATACTAAAACTGGTCAGGCGATCGCTGTGGAAATTACCCTGAGTCATTTAGAATATAATCACCGGGAATATGGCTGCGCTGTAGTCCGAGATATTCGCGATCGCAAACAAACTGAAATAGCCCTTCAACAAGCCAAGGAAGCCGCCGAAACCGCTAGTCGGGCTAAAAGTGAATTTCTCGCCCGCATGAGTCATGAATTACGCACACCACTTAATGCTATTCTGGGATTTACTCAATTAATGGAAAGGGAATTATATCATAATCCTAATATTCCTCTATTTGACCATAAAGAACATTTAGAAATTATCGGTCGCAGTGGTGAACATCTCTTAGAGTTGATTAATGATGTTTTGGAGATGTCGAAAATTGAGGCGGGTAGAGTTTCTCTGAATCCCACGAATTTTAATTTAATCTCCTTACTTAATTCCCTGCGAGAAATGCTAGAATTGCCAGCCTCATCGAAAAAATTAACCCTGGATTTTGCCATTGATGATCAGATCCCGACTTATATTTATGCCGATGAACAAAAACTGCGTCAATGCTTAATTAATTTGCTGGGAAATGCCATTAAATTTACTGTGAAAGGTGGGGTGATTTTGCGGGTGAAATTGGGTAAATTTAACCATGATTTTGGGCAACTATGGTTTGAAGTTGAGGATACCGGACCCGGTATTGACCCCTCGGAAATGGATTTACTCTTTGAACCGTTTTCGCAAACAGAAACTGGTCGTAATTCTCAACAGGGGACGGGTTTGGGACTCTCGATAACTCAAAAGTTTATTGGTTTAATGGGTGGGGAGATTCAAGTTAGCAGCGAGAGAGGAAAAGGCACAATTTTTCGGTTTGATATTCAAGTGACTATGGCTGAGGCGGCGACTAGAAACTCCGAAAAATCTCCAGGGAGGGCGATCGCTTTAGCAGAAAATCAGCCGGAATATCGGATTTTGGTGGTTGATGATAACTGGACTAACCGCAAATTAGTGGTCAAATTATTGAACCCCTTGGGTTTCCATGTCCGAGAGGCGGAAAATGGTCAGGAGGCGATCGCTATTTGGGAGGAATGGAAGCCCCATCTCATTTTTATGGATATGCGAATGCCAGTTATGGATGGCTATGAAGCCACTCAGCTAATTAAACGCCACCTCAAGGGTCAAGCTACTGTAATTATTGCCCTAACCGCCAGCGCCCTCCAACAAGAAAAATCTATTGTTTTATCGGCTGGGTGTGATGATTTTGTCCGCAAACCTTTCCGGGTAGACCAGCTATTACAAACTATCGTTAAACATCTCGGAGTCCGTTTTATCTATGAACAAAATCAATCCCAATTAGCCGAAAATCTGGCTATTTCTGAATCCCAAAACTCAGCCAATCGCAATTATAACACATCTGTTGATACAACGGAAATCAATCTTTCCGTAATGCCGGAACCGTGGCTAAAAGAATTACATCAAGCTGCCACTAAACTAAACGGTCGCTTAATTGCTGATACTATTGCGAAAATTCCTGGTCAATATAAACCCCTAGCTGATTATCTTAGCAAATTAGCTAATGATTTCCGCTATGATATTTTAATTGATTTAACCAAGCCAAAGTAGGGTGCGTCCGACGGATTAATCATCATGAATAATATAGAATAATCCCACTGACGCACCATTTTACACCCTGTTAGTATTGTGGAACCGAAGGATCAACCTCTTTACTCCAGGCAGTAATTCCGCCTTTAACATTAATCCCCTCAATACCAGCTTCCTTGAGAATGCCTAAAGCCTTAGCCGATCGCCCTCCCATTTTACAATGTGCAATTAGACGATTACCATTGAGAATTTCTTTAACCTGTTCAACCCCTTTACCCTGTTCAATGTCGGGTAGAGGAATTAAAACAGAACCCGGAATTTTGGCGATTTCGTACTCATTAGGGTTGCGAACATCAATCAACACAAAATCATCCGCACCACTGTCAATCAGAGATTTTAATTCCGTCACCGTCATTTCCGCGAGAGATCCGGCTGCTTGTGCTTCCTGCTGTTTAGCTTGGGGAATGCCGCAGAATTGTTCGTAGTCGATGAGTTTTTCAATCACCGGACGTTCAGGATTAGGCCGTAATCTCAATTCCCGGAAACTCATATCTAGGGAATTGTAAAGCAGTAAGCGACCGCTAAGAGTCCGTCCCTGTCCCAAAATAATTTTAATGGTTTCAGTGGCTTGAATAACGCCAATCATGCCTGGTAGAATCCCTAAAACTCCACCTTCAGCGCAGGAAGGAACCATCCCAGGGGGTGGGGGTTCGGGATATAGGTCGCGATAGTTGGGTCCGCCTTCATAATTGAAAACGGTAGCCTGACCCTCAAATCGGAAAATAGACCCGTAGACGTTGGGTTTATTTAACAAAACACAAGCATCATTGACCAGATAACGGGTGGGGAAGTTATCGGTGCCATCTACGACGACATCATAGGATCTAATAATATCCAGGGCATTTTCGGAACTGAGGCGGATATTGTATAACTCTACCTGGCAGTTAGGATTAATTTCGAGAATCCGATTTTTGGCAGATTCTATTTTAGGTTTTCCCACCCAGGAGGTCCCGTGAATGATTTGGCGTTGGAGATTGGAATTGTCTACAATATCAAAATCGACAATCCCAATGCGACCAATCCCTGCTGCAGTTAGGTATAATAGCAGAGGTGAACCGAGTCCACCTGTGCCAATACAGAGGACGCTGGCCGCTTTCAGACGCTTTTGACCGTCTAACCCGACTTCTGGTAAAATCAGGTGACGGGAGTAGCGTTCGTATTCGTCTGGCTGTAACTGGATTTCATCCAAATTCGGATTTAACATGGCAAGGTCTGGCAAGGGAATATGCAACCGTTCTCAAAAACCTACAATACCACAAAGTTTCTGGAAAACGACAAGCCCTTCAACCCCAATCTTTGGTACACTACTCAGTTAACAGTAACCTGCCATTGATACATTGGGCGAGAATTTGATGATTAAAGTCCTGCATCTTTCGGATATCCATTTGGGTAGTGGTTTTTCCCAAGGACGGATCAACCCGGAAACTGGCTTAAATACTCGTCTGGAAGATTTTACCAGAACTTTGGGGCGATGTATAGATCGGGCGATCGCAGAACCTGTGGATTTGGTTTTGTTTGGGGGGGATGCTTTCCCTGATTCTACCCCGCCACCATTTGTTAAGCAGGCTTTCGCTCAGGAATTTCGCCGCCTGGTAGATGCGGAAATTCCCACGGTGTTACTGGTGGGGAATCATGACCAACATTCCCAAGGACAGGGGGGGGCGAGTTTGGGGATTTATCGGACTCTGGGAGTGCCGGGGTTTGTGGTGGGCGATCGCTTAGAAACCCATCCCATTCCAACTCGCCACGGTTTAGTTCAGGTGATTACTATCCCCTGGTTGACCCGTTCAACCCTACTGACTCGACCGGACACTGAGGGGCTGTCTTTGGAGGCGGTTAATAAATTACTCATCGATCGCCTAACGGTAGCCCTAGAGGGAGAAATTCGACGGCTTGATCCGGATATTCCCACGGTATTGTTAGGACATTTAATGGTCGATCGCGCTAGTTTCGGGGCTGAGAGGTTTCTGGCGGTGGGGAAAGGTTTTAATCTTCCTTTGGGGTTGTTGACTCGTCCTCAGTTTGATTATGTGGCTTTGGGTCACGTTCACAAACACCAAAATCTTAATCCTACTAATAACCCTCCGGTGGTGTATCCGGGGAGTATAGAAAGGGTGGATTTTTCAGAGGAAAAAGAAGACAAGGGGTTTGTGTTGGTGAATTTGGCGAAGAATCAAACAACTTGGGAATTTTGCCCTTTACCAGTGCGCTCATTTTGTACAATTAGGGTGGATATTTCCCAGCAAGATGACCCCCTAACCGCATTGCTGGGGGCGATCGCTAAGAAAAACATTGATCAGGCTGTGGTGCGACTACTGTATCAGTTGCGACCAGATCAATTAGATGCGATCGATATGCCGAAACTGCACGCCGCCCTCAGTGCAGCCCATAGTTATACTATCCAACCGGAATTAATTAGTCAACTAGCCCGCCCTCGTGTCCCTCAATTGGCTGCGGGAAGTGCGATCGACCCCCTAGAAGCCCTAAAAACCTATTTGGATAACCACGACCATTTAAAGGGTTTACAGCAGGATATGATCGAGGCGGCTAGGGCTTTATTAGCTGAGAATACCGCCGAGTAAATTTAAACGCTATACTGAAAACTAATTATCCCAACATAGTCAATAGCACTAGAACTTATCTAATATTATGAGCAATCGTCTAGCCCAATCATCAAGCCTTTATCTCCGCAAACACGCAGATAATCCCATTGACTGGTGGCCTTGGTGCGATGAAGCCTTAGAAAAATCTCGAACTGAAGATAAGCCCATATTTCTGTCTATTGGCTACTCAAGTTGTCACTGGTGTACAGTTATGGAGGGGGAAGCGTTTTCTGATGCGGCGATCGCTGAATATATGAACGCTAATTTTATCCCCATCAAAGTCGATCGCGAAGAACGTCCAGAAATCGATAGCATTTATATGCAAGCCCTACAAATGATGACTGGTCAAGGAGGCTGGCCGTTAAATGTATTTCTCACCCCAGGCGATCGGATCCCCTTTTATGGTGGGACTTATTTTCCCATTGAACCTCGCTACGGAAGGCCGGGGTTTTTGGATTTATTGAAAGCCATTCACAACTTTTACCAGACTGACAAAAATAAACTCGAAACTGTCACCGAGGAAATTCTGACCCAACTGCGACAGTCTATGATTTTACCACCCTCGGAATTAACCGAAGATTTACTGAAACAAGGACTAGAAACTAACACGGGAGTAGTTGGTCGTAATAACTACGGCGGTCCTCGGTTTCCGATGATTCCTTATGCGGATATGGCTTGGCGGGGAACTCGCTTAATTTCTTCACCTAAAGTAGATGGTAAAGCAGCCTGTTTGCAACGGGGAAAAGACTTAGTGACTGGAGGAATTTATGACCATGTGGCGGGAGGCTTTCATCGTTACACGGTTGACCCGACCTGGACAGTTCCTCACTTCGAGAAAATGCTTTATGATAACGGTCAAATTCTTGAGTTTTTGGCAGACCTATGGTCTGATGGCGAGAAACAACCTGCTTATCAAAGGGCGATTAATGGTACAGTGGAATGGCTGAAACGGGAAATGACTGCACCGGAGGGCTATTTCTACGCGGCACAAGATGCTGATAGTTTTGTCACCTCCCAGGATAAAGAACCGGAAGAAGGTGCGTTTTATGTATGGACTAACCAAGAGTTAGAAACTTTCCTGAGTCCGGCAGAATTTGGGGAGTTACAAGCACAATTTACGGTGACAAAATCTGGTAATTTTGAAGGTAAAACGGTATTGCAGCGCTGGAATTGTGATGAGTTAGAGCCTTTGATAGAAACTGCTTTGGCTAAACTATTCGCAGTCCGTTATGGTGCGCCACCAGCGGAGGTTACAACTTTCCCGGTGGCTGAGAATAATCAGGCGGCTAAAGAAAGGGACTGGCCGGGTCGTATTCCGGCGGTTACTGATACTAAGATGATTGTAGCATGGAATGCTCTGATGATTTCGGGGTTGGCGAAAGCGGCGCGGGTTTTGGATAATTCCGAATATTTGGAATTGGCGACTAAGGCGGCAAAATTTGTCCTAGAACATCAGTGGGTTGATGACCGTTTTCACCGGGTTAATTATGACGGCAAGGTGGCGGTATTATCGCAGTCGGAAGATTATGCTTTATTTATCAAAGCGTTAATTGATCTACATCAAGCTAGTTTGCAACATCCGGAATTGGCAGATTTTTGGCTGACAAATGCTGTCAAAGTTCAGAATGAGTTTGACCAGTATCTCTGGAGTGTGGAATTGGGGGGCTACTTTAATACAGCCCTTGATGATGCTGAAACTTTGCTAATTCGTGAACGTAGTTATATGGATAATGCTACTCCGGCGGCGAATGGGGTGGCGATCGCTAATTTGGTGCGCCTATTTCTGTTAACAGAAGACCTCAACTATTTGGATCGCGCCCTCCAGGCTTTGGAAGCCTTTGCTAGTGTTATGCGCCAGTCTCCACAAGCCTGTCCGAGTCTGTTTGTGGCTTTTGATTGGTATTGTAATAATACTTTGGTTCGCACTAATTATGAGCAAATCGCTAAGTTAAACAAGCAGTATCTACCTACTGCTGTTTTTAAACTTGATCAAAATTTGCCTCCCGGTGCGATCGCCCTCGTTTGTCAGGGTCTCAAATGCAAAAAACCCGCCCAAGATGAGGCGGAAATGCTAACTCAATTGCACGAAAGTCTTACCCGTACATAATACCTCAAAATAGGCTTGGGATTAATTCCCAAGCCTACATACACCCTCACCCATACCCTCACCCAACAGTTGGCGCTATCGTCCCCAAATAGTTAAGTTTTGCTAATACATACGGCTAGAGAGTTTTGTTATTTTCAACGACATTAAGAATTAATAAGAATTTATTGCCAATTATTCTCAAATTATTGACGAGTTTATAGGGGTTCTGGTAGACTGTAATTAATGTTACCCAAGGGTTTATTGTGCCTAAATGCCAAAAACAGGGTCTATAACCCTTGTCATATAAGGATTTAGCATAATTCGCCGTCTCAAACTTGCCTCTGGCGATGCACGAATTTTCCCGAAAAAATGGACAGCCCCCAATAGGCATCTTGACAAAAGAGACATTTTGTGAATACCATCGCCCACCAGTTCCAGACAATAGGCAGAAATATGAGCTGATCAAGACTAGGAAAATGGAGAAATGGTACACTTAAAGCCTTGGCAATGGGCAATTATAGTCAGTCCGATCGCGATCATAGTTGGATTTTTATTAATCTCAGCGGGGTGGCAAATTCATAGCTGGGGTATTAACTGGATCTGGGGAATTGTCACGCTGCTATTATTGGGGTGGCGATGGTTATTAGTAAGGTGGACAAAGCCAGTTCTTGCCCAGATAGAAGCGGCTCGTGACGAAGCAGCCGCCAAGTTTGAATTAACGGAAGAAATGGCAGCAGCCACGGGAGGGAGTGAAGCGATCGCCAAGGTAGAAAAAGCGGTACAAGACATCCTGATACAATCGCGAAATGATCCGCCATTTTGGTTAGACTGGGGGCAATTTTGGGAACGCTGTAAACAGCTAGTAATTGTGATTGCTAATATATATCATCCCGAGGTAAAATATCCCCTACTTGATATTTATGTACCCCAGGCTTATGGATTAATTCGGGGAACAGTAGATGATTTAGATCGGTGGATGCAAGAACTATCCCCAGTGCTAAATAAAGTAACGGTAGGACAAGCCTATCAAGCCTATGAAGTTTACCAGAAATTAGAACCCTCAGCCCGGAAATTATGGCAGGTCTGGAGTTGGGCTTCATGGATACTTAATCCGGTATCGGCGGCGGCGAGGTTAGCGAGTCAGAAACCGAGCAATAAAGCGACTCAAGAACTATTAGTTAATTTAGGTCAAATGATGCGAGAGGTAGCCCTACAAAACCTCTCCCGACAAGCGATCGCCCTTTATGGCGGCGAACAAATTCCCCTGACGGCGTTAACTGTTACCGAGGAAAATTTACCCCAGGCGCAAACCCAAACTTTACAGGAGATTATCTCCCAGGCTGACCCTCCCGAAAAGGTGGAACAAAAACCGGTTAGCATTCTGTTAGTAGGACGCACTGGGTCAGGAAAAAGCAGCTTAATTAATACGCTATTTCAAGCTAACCTCGCGGAAGTTGATGTTCTTCCCAGTACCGATCGCATTAAAAATTATCACTGGAGTACACCGACAGGAGAATCCCTAAATTTGTGGGATACTCCCGGTTATGAACAAGTGAAACGAGAAGACCTGCGGGAGTTGGTGGTTAGTGAAGCCCAAACAGCAGATTTGCTATTATTAGTCACACCCGCCCTCGATCCAGCCTTACAAATGGATCGGGATTTTTTGCAGGATATGCGTGTGGAAGTTCCTGACCTGAAAGCGATCGCTATTGTCACCCAAGTTGACCGTCTGCGTCCGGTCAGAGAATGGGAACCTCCCTATAATTGGGAAACCGGAAATAGACCGAAAGAAAAAGCTATTCGGGAGGCGACAGAATATCGTCACCAACAGTTAGGAGAATTTTGCGATCTGGTTTTACCCCTAGTTACCAGTGATTCCTCAACTCAGAGAAATCCTTGGAATGCTGAGGTTTTATCCAACCATTTAGTGGAAGCAGTCGGACCGACCAAACAATTAAGATTAGCCCGATTTTTACGAGAGCAAAAATCCCGCACTCTCGCCGCCGCTAAAATTATTGACCGCTATACCCGGCAAATGGCAACCACCCAAGGGTTAACAGCCTTATTAAAAAGTCCTGTCCTCAAATTTATCTCTACCCTCACCACCGGAAACCCTACCCTCGCCTATCTGTTGGCTGAACAAATACCCATAGAGCAACTTCCGGTGGCGATCGGTAAATTGCAGATGGGTTATGATCTGTTTTGTCTCCTCACTAGCGATCGCACTAAATCCCCTAATTTTGACCTTCTCGCCCTCTGGCCGCTACTTTTAAATAACCCCGATCCACCTGACCATAATGCTTGGGCTTTCGGACACGCTTTAGTTGAATACTGGACCCAAAATCTCACCGTTCAACAACTCGAAAAGCGATTTGATTACTATTTCCAATTAAAGAAAACCTAAGACACACCTGCCCCGCCTTACCATCTCCTTGTAATTAATAATTAACAATTAACAATTAATAATTAATAATTAATGACCGGGTGGCGGGTTTATTCATCTTCTGGTCGGGAAATGTAATTAACAATTAACAATTAATAATTAATAATTAATAATTAATAATTAATGACCGGGTGGGGCGGGTTTATTCATCTTCTGGTCGGGAAATGTAATTGACAGCAGAACCCGCCCCTACAATTGTTAATTATCAATTAAAAATTCTTGAATAATTTTAAGGTAATTTGTAGGGTCTTCTAACATGGGGAAATGGGCAGTATTTGGTAAAATATTAAGCTGAACGTTAGGATTGAGAGTAGCCGCTTGTTTAGCCATTTCCATAGGGATAATTTGGTCATATTCCCCAGCTACCAAGAGGGTAGGAACTGTTAACTTTTTAAATTCTTCGGGAAACCATTGGGTAGCTTCTTTGCTAACGGATGTTAAAACAGTACCATAGGCGGCGGCAAAATCTGCTAATAAGAAATCCTCTAAAAATTCTCGGCTGACCTGACTAGGTAGGGGATGATGCAGAAATCTCGCCATAAATATTTGATGAATTAAAGGCAGTTTTGCCATCCATTTAGGGCGAAACATGACTACATAGCGACTGAATTTATGGAAAGTAGTAAAAGATTGTTCATCATATTCAAAAATGCCACTACAGGTTAAGATAGCCCGAACTACCATGGACGGATAAAGATTCATAAAAATGGCAGCCACGGAAGCCCCCATAGAGTGAGCGTTAATATAGACTTTGGGAATATTTAAAGCCTGTAAAAGGGCGGCTAAATCCTGAGCATATTCGGTTAATTCATAACCTCGATCGCTATCATTTACAGCCGGGCGATTAGACCGACCAAAACCGCGCATATCATAAAGTAAACAATGAAAGCGATCGCCCAAAGCCATAGCGGTACTTTCCCAATAGCGACCCGACCCACCCCAACCATGAATAAACACCATAACCGGCTTATAAGTTTCCCCATGGTAGGGAGTTCCCACCCATTGATAATAGTGTTCTACGCCATTAATAGTAATATAAGAACTCTCGGTCTGCTGAGTTAAATTAATCATCAAGCTATCAATTTGGTAATTTGCCAAGTTTTTTTAATATAGCAAATATTGCCTCAGATGCCATCATAGGAGAAGCTGTTTTTAAGCCAACTAACCCAGTTTCCAGCCACCAGCCCCAGGTCTGGTGAGGAAATCGCCACAAGTCCAAATGTTCTACAGGCGGGTCAGCATAGAAACCACCATCACCCGCACCTAATAGCCCAGAACTCCAGTGAGTAAAGCGATCGTGACTGATACGGTAAAAGGGAAAATTCCCGACCCGACCAACACCCCAACCATCGATCGCAATTAATCCCCTCACCTGACCCCCTGATTGTTGCCATCTGTAAGCGCCTACCATAGCAGCCACCACACCCGCACTAAAACCAATAAATATCAATGGTGTGCTATGGCGCGCGCCAAGATTAGCCTGTAAAAACTCCCCCAGGGCTCGCGGTGAGAGAGGGGAAGATAGATCAGCCGGAAACACCAACAGCCCATTATCCCCCCAGTCTACTCCCAATCTATCCAAAAACTGAGCCGTAAAATGGGGCGGGTGAAATCCTGGACAGATAACAGTAGTTATAGTTGTTGAATTGTCAATTTCCGTAGACAAAACAATTAAACCCCTCAGCACCTCAGAAATTAATTATCAATATATATTAACCGTCTGGGGTGATTTATGCTAATCAAGCAGATTTCAGGTGCATGATATGACCAAACTATTAGTAGTGGCAACCGGAAACCCTGGTAAGTTAAATGAAATGCAGGCTTATCTAGGTGGTATCGATGTCAAATTGCAGCTTAAGCCGGATAATTTGGAGGTTGAAGAGACCGGAAAGACATTTTTGGAGAATGCCTGCCTAAAAGCCAGTGAAGTGGCAAAGGCGACGGGAGAATGGGCGATCGCAGATGATTCAGGACTAGCCGTAGATGCCCTAGGGGGAATGCCAGGAGTATATTCAGCCCGGTATGCGTCCACCGATAGCGATCGCATTAGTAAATTACTCAAAGAACTGGAAACCGCGGCCGACCGTAGCGCTCAATTTATTTGTGCGATCGCCATATCTCGTCCTGATGGTTCTATTGTCCAACAAGTCCAAGGAATATGTCCAGGAGTGATTGCCCAAACCCCCCAAGGTCAAGGAGGCTTTGGCTACGACCCCATTTTTTATGTTCCTGAGCAGCAAATGACCTTTGCCGAAATGTCTCCAGAACTCAAGCGAAAAATCTCCCACCGAGGAAAAGCCTTTGACCTATTACTTCCCCAACTGAGTGCCCTTCTCAAGGGATAGTCAACCCGGCCACTGATCGACATAGCGATCGTCTCAAGGCGTGGATAAGAAACTCCCACCACTACTTCCCCAGGTGGGAGAGGCTTCATGGCGGGGAATAATCGCGGAAAGCGTTTAAATTGCTTCTAGGTTCTTTTCTCCTGTGCGGATACGAATAATTTGCTCAACTGGAGAGACAAATATTTTACCGTCTCCAATTTCACCTGTACGAGAGGCCGATACGATTTTCTCTACAACCATATCAACGTGCTCATCTTCGACCACAATTTCCACCTTGAGTTTTTGTAGGAACTCAACTGTATATTCCGAACCCCGATAACGCTCAGTCTGACCCTTCTGGCGGCCAAACCCGCGAACTTCCGAAACTGTCATTCCAACAATGCCAGCATTGACCAGGGCAATCTTGACTTCATCAAGTTTAAATGGCCGAATAATGGCTTCTATCTTTTTCAAGGTTTTCACTCCTAACGCTTACTGTTTGACAATCCTACACTTGGCAGTTGGGTTTACTGCCTGCTGATCAGGTCTTCCAGGCAATCGGTCGAACTTTGTTTGAGATCAGCTCACCAGCTATCTAAGATACTACCAGTTCGATGCAAATCTCCCCAGGGAGTAGACATTCGACCCCGATTTATTCAGCCATACATAGCCCAAACCATTTGATATCACTATCAAAGCCCCGCAATTGGTAAATCGTGATACAATTGCAGGAAAGCCTCGACCCCCTAACCCTATCGGAGCCAACCGTTAGGCTTAATAGTGGTGGCTGAACAATGTAAAATCTTGTTAAAACCCTAACCGTCCAGTCCCCTTAAACAAAATCCTTATCTAAAATAGAGGTTTTAACTCAACAATATAGTTAAATTAGAGGAGCGATCGTGCAACTTCAAACTAAAATTGCTGCCAAGCGTGCAACAGGTGCGTTTGCGCTCATTGATAGTCTTAAACGTCATGGCGTACAGCACATTTTTGGCTATCCTGGTGGAGCCATTCTCCCCATTTATGATGAACTGTATCGAGCCGAAGCCGAGGGCGATATACAGCATATCCTAGTTCGCCATGAACAGGGGGCATCCCACGCGGCGGATGGGTATGCCAGAGCTACCGGACGAGTGGGAGTGTGCTTTGGTACATCAGGACCAGGAGCCACTAACCTAGTGACTGGCATTGCCACCGCCCACATGGACTCTATACCAATGGTAATCATTACCGGACAGGTAGCGCGCCCCGCCATTGGTACGGATGCCTTCCAGGAAACAGATATTTTCGGCATTACCCTACCGATAGTCAAACATTCCTATGTGGTTCGTGAACCGGGTGACATGGCTCGCATTGTCGCAGAAGCCTTCCATATTGCCAGCACAGGCCGTCCCGGTCCGGTACTCATAGACGTTCCCAAAGACGTAGGTTTGGAAGAATTTGACTATATTCCCGTTAATCCAGGAGAGGTTTCTCTACCTGGCTATCGTCCCACGGTTAAAGGCAATGTTCGCCAAATCAACCAAGCCATTAAACTTATAGAAGAAGCAGAACGTCCCCTGATGTATGTCGGTGGTGGGGCGATTTCGGCCGGAGCCCATGCAGAAATTGCGGAATTGGCAGAGCTTTTTCAGATTCCGGTAACTACCACATTAATGGGGAAAGGATCTTTTGATGAAAAGCATCCCCTATCTGTGGGAATGTTGGGGATGCACGGAACAGCCTATGCTAACTTTGCTGTTAGTGAATGTGATTTGCTCATAGCTGTCGGGGCTAGGTTTGACGATCGCGTTACCGGGAAACTTGATGAATTTGCATCTAGGGCGAAGGTGATTCATATTGACATTGACCCGGCGGAAGTTGGTAAAAACCGGACCCCGGAAGTGCCAATTGTCGGAGATGTTCGCCAGGTGTTGATAGACCTGTTGCGCCGCTGCCGAGAAATTGGAGATGTCGGGAACGATAATCAAACTCAATCGTGGTTAGAGCGGATTAACCGTTGGCGGGAAGATTATCCTCTGGTGGTTCCCTCTTATTCTGATAGCCTCTCTCCCCAAGAGGTGATCGCAGAATTAGGAAAAATGGCACCGGATGCGTACTATACCACGGATGTGGGTCAGCACCAAATGTGGGCGGCTCAATTTTTGAAAAATGGCCCCCGTCAGTGGATATCTAGCGCTGGGTTAGGAACTATGGGCTATGGTATCCCGTCGGCTATGGGAGCTAAAGTGGCTTTGAGCGATCGCGAGGTGATTTGTATTGCTGGGGATGCCAGTGTGCAAATGAACATCCAAGAACTCGGAACCATAGCACAATATGGCATAAATGTCAAGACCGTAATTATTAATAACGGTTGGCAAGGTATGGTCCGCCAGTGGCAACAAGCCTTTTATGGTGAGCGTTATTCGGCTTCTAACATGGAAATCGGAATGCCAGATTTTGAAATGTTAGCACGTTCTTATGGCGTAAAAGGCATGGTCGTTAAGAGTCGTGACGAATTACACCAAGCACTAGCAGAAATGTTGGCTTATGAGGGTCCTGTGCTGATGGATGTTCATGTTACCAAGGATGAAAATTGTTATCCTATGGTAGCACCAGGAAGGAGTAATGCTCAGATGATAGGATTACCTGAACGCCGCCAGTTAGAAAAAGCGGTTGAGTTAATCTATTGCAGTAATTGTGGCGCGAAAAATGTCGCGAGTAACAATTTCTGTCCTGAGTGTGGCACTAAACTATAAACACTCCTCTATCACCTGTCAGACATCAGCAATGATTCGGTGGTGCTTTGATTAGTCGATAAGTAGAGACAGGGTTGGTCTTGTCTCTACTGTGTCAATTCTCGATGAGGGGTTATGCTGACACCTAGCAGTCAAATTAATAGGGAGAAGCGGTTAACCTCCCGTCGGAATAGAAAATCAGATGGTCAGCCAAATCTGGATTTTTTAAGAGTAGCTGATATTGGGTGGGTGCAAACTTAATCACTTCGTAATCAAGAGTTTTTAAGGAATTTTTCGGCCAGGGTAAAAAGGAAGTTTCCGGGTTAGACAAGTTGAATTGATAAATCTCTGGGGTATCTTGTCTAATTAAAATTGTATCGTCCAATTCCCGTAAATTATGGTGCATGACTGTCTGAATGTTATTGGTGGTAAATTGTACCCTTTCAAAGGGTCCGTCACCGGGTTCGCGATTAAATGCGATCGCATATTTTTCACCTCCCCCAAATAGATACAAACCCTGTATTAAACCGGTCCGATAAATATAAGCACCCCGATAATTATCAGGAATAGCAGTAATAATAGCGGGGAGATTAGGGTGATCTTGTAACATTCCCAAAAGAATATTTTGAGAAATGGAACCAGCCACCCGCCAATTTTGGTTCAAAGATTGAACAGTTAACCCAAAAATCAACAGTAAAATTGAGGAAACCACCAAAATCAGCCGGATATTCATACACAAACACGCTAGGACTACGGCTAGATAAATTGACGCAAACCCAGAACCGAAATAGAGGTATCTTTCCCCTTGGGTATCTGTAATTGACACAAACACATTAATAGCAGGTAAAACCGCGACAAAAAAACTACCTGCTAAAAACAGCAGTAAAGGCGGGATACTTGGGTCGGGAGTGCGGCTTTTAAACAGTAAAGAAGTACAAGCCAAGGACAGGAGAACAATTAGCCAAAAAATCGATAACCACAGACTAAAACTAGAGTTGAAAATAGGGGGAAGAAAAGTTCTCGTTGGGTAGATAATCAAATTTTGGGCAATATGACCGAAATCAAACCTTAAATGAATATCCTCGCCGTATCCCCCTACCAGTGTACCAATTTTGATAACTCTCCAGATAAAATAAACCGCCAAAACTGCCAAATATGGAATAATTAAGCCTAGTCTTTTTTTCCACAATTTACCATCTTGTTTATGGGTAAAATAATGGTAAATTTCAAACAAAATAATCAACCCAGGAAAGGTGACGATAGATTCCTTGGATAACACTGCCATAAAAAATAGCAGCAGGGATAATATATAAGGATATTTATATCGGGAATTTCTGCCGATTAAATAAGCGATAAAAGCGACAAACCCAAAAAAGCTAGATATGACATCTGTGCGCGCGGAAATCCAGGAAACTGCTTCGGTGTGACTAGGAAGTAGTAAAAATACAAACCCGGAAATATAGGGTAAAACTATTTTATAGTGGCGACCAATGGGAAAATTCCGAACTAATAAACTAGCAATCCAACCTACTGCTAAAGCATTGCTGAGATGGAATCCCAAATTAGTTAAATGATAACCGAGGGGATAGTTACCCCAAATTTGATAATCTAGGAAACTGATTAAACTCAGAACCGGACGAAAAAACAAGGATTGACCATGTTGTTGATTGACCCACAATCCCCAAGGTCCGACCTGTTGAAAGATGGCAATTAAAACTAAATCATCTGACAGAAAAAATGAGTTAATAATAGGATAATAACAAACTATTCCGGCTAGAGCGATAATCACAACTAATATAGCCGGATAAATAATCAGCGATCGCCCTTGATTAATTTTGAACATTAAACTTAACTTTTCCCCAAATGATGAATTGAATATGCTCTCAGTATCAGTCTCGACCCCAGAGGCTGTCAAGGGATTGAGAATAACATAAAATCCTATCAATCCTATCAGTTGACCCTTAAATCTAGGAACCAAATAACCCCTAACTACGTCTAGCTAGGTCATGGCCATAATGATTAGCTGAGTGCTAATGAAAGGCGATCGCAAAACTTAAAATATCCTGATACGCTCCCAGACATCAACTCAAGACTTGAATTGTAGATCAAGGTTCCTCAGTTCCGGACGTGCTATCCTCCTCTGTGAGTGTGTGAACATCGAGAGGAGTGAAAAACATGGTATCAACACCAGTCCCTTCCCAGAACATCAAACTATCCCGCCCAGTAGCAAATGCAGTCAACCCCGCCAAAACCCGTCCCGCATTTGGGGGGGAACTTCCTAGCAGTCCCCTATTTGGTACAGACGGCATTCGCGGGCGAGTCGGAGAACTTCTCAACGCGCCACTGGCGCTACAGGTAGGCTTTTGGGCCGGACAAATTCTCCGCCAGCAACAGGAAAATCTAGGGCCAGTCATCCTGGCACAAGATACCCGGATTTCGGGTAATATGTTAGCGATGGCCTTATCATCGGGGTTAACGGCAGCCGGACTAGAAGTATGGAATTTAGGAGTTTGTCCTACTCCGGGAGTAGCCTACCTCACCCAAACCTGTAAAGCTATGGGCGGGGTGATGATATCCGCCAGCCACAACCCCCCAGAAGATAACGGAATCAAATTTTTTGGCGCAGACGGCACAAAACTCTCCAGCGACCTCCAGAAGCAAATAGAAGCAGCCCTACGCGGGGCGGAAGCGTTCCCGGTTTATTCTGAGTCGTGTGGACAACATTACTACAGACCGGAATTAATCCAGAATTATGCTGATTCGCTATATGGTCCCCTGCTACCAACTACTAACCTACAGGGAATGCGGGTTGTGTTGGATCTGGCTTGGGGTGCGGCGGTAAATATTGCCCCCCAAGTATTTAGAGAAATGGGGGCGGAAGTAATTTGTTTACATGAGTCTCCCGACGGTCACAAAATTAATGTTAACTGTGGGTCTACGCACCTGGACCTACTCCGCCAAGCGGTTGTAGAACATCAAGCGGATTTAGGATTTGCTTTTGATGGGGACGCAGATCGGGTGTTAGCGGTCGATAGCCAGGGTCGTACCGTTGACGGGGACTATATCCTATACTTCTGGGGTCAGACCCTCAGAAACGCGGAGCAACTGCCCCAGGATTTGATTATTTCTACGGTTATGGCAAACTTGGGATTTGAGAGAGCCTGGGAAAAACTGGGAGGAAAAATGATCCGCACCCCGGTGGGAGATCAGCACGTCCACAGCGAAATGAAGCGCACGGGATCTATGTTGGGGGGTGAACAGTCGGGCCATATCCTTTGTCATCACTACAGCATCACAGGAGATGGTCTACTGACAGCATTACACCTAGCAGCTTTAGTGAAGCGATCGCAAAAATCGCTCAACCAACTGGTGGATGATAGTTTCCTCACCTATCCTCAACTGTTACGAAATGTCAGAGTTGAGAACCCGGACAGCCGCCGTAATTGGAAAAACTGCGAACCTCTACAAAATGCGATCGCTAATGCTGAAGCTGATATGGGGGATCAAGGTCGCATACTGGTGCGCGCTTCTGGTACTGAACCGCTGATCAGAGTTATGGTAGAAGCGGCTAACCCTAATCTGGTGCAATATTGGTGCGATCGCTTAGTGGGAGTGGTGCAACAATACTTAATTGCCTAATCTCTCCTCATGATGGGGATAACAGGGCGGATCAGATTCGGCAGTCCCCTAGTTGTTGGTATATAATTTGGATTAGCGTGACCAACCAAGGCGGTTTTTAGTCGGGGAGCAAGTTACAAATGCCTAGTTACTGCCCAACTTAGAATTGAACCCAAAATGGCATCTAAGACTAAATCTAAAAAAAAGAAGTCCCGGAAAAAAAACTCCAAACAACAGCAGAAAAAGCCGACCCTAACTAAAGCCCAACTTAAAGCTAAACAGCGCCAGTTTGCTAAAGACGTTAAAGCTGTTCTAGGCACTGTAATTCCCACTCTAATTGTTGGTGCGATCGTTGGGGTGGCTCTGTTTTTCGTCAAAGATGAAAAACTTGCCATTGCTGGTGGTGGAGGCATATTAGTCTTGGTTCTGTGCTACAAATACCCCCGCCATGGTCTGTGGGGTTTCCTAATCTATATGCCCTTCTCTGGAACTATTACTTACTGGATTGGGGGCGGAAATGTCATATTTCAGCTTGCCAAAGATGGCTTTTATTTTCCAGCCTTAGCTTCTATGTATAAAGACTGGAAAAGTAAAGGACTCCCTATCATTATTCCCAAGGCTATTAAACAACCTTTGCTCATTCTTTTGGGTTTTTGTATTCTCACCATCATTTGTGTGAATGGCTTGCAACAACTTGACCCCAGACCGGGCGATAAACCCATAGCTATGGGAATTTTGGGTTTAAAGGTATTTATGGGTTATATTCCACTAATGACCTGTGCCTACTACCACATTAGAGACAAAAAAGATTTGCTGTTTCTCACTCGCCTGACTCTAATACTGGCAATTATCTGTTGCCTTTTGGGGATGGTACAATACCAATTTCTTGCTAGTGGTCGCTGTCAAGGAACTGACCATCTGACAGGGGATGATCTGTTTCAAGCAACCATCGAGTATAAGTGTTTCGTAGGCGGTTCTTTAGTTTTTAGCCCCTCCCAAAATATGATCCGACTTCCGGGAACCTTTGTCGCTCCTTGGCAGTGGGCTTGGTTTTTAATTGCTAACGCATTTTTTACCTTTGCTACAGCCTTTAGTGATCCATCAGGGAAATGGCGTATAACCGGATTAATTGGCATGGCATTAGTATTTGTTAATGCTGTGATTTCTGGACAGCGTATTGCCTTAGCATTAGTGCCAGTCGTGACAATTATTCTACTGGTTCTCACTGGACAAATTGCTAATCTAAAGCGCTTTATTCCTATTGCTGGAGGTCTCGGATTACTTTTGAGTATAGTCATGATTACTAACCCAGAAGTAATTCAGGAAAGAGTTGATAGTTTTGTCAGTCGATGGAATGCTTCCCCCCCCACTGGCTTTATTTCTGACCAGTTTGATCACAGCAGTGGTGGACAACAGGGAATCTTTGGTAATGGTCTAGGACGGGCGACTAACTCGGCTCGTGTTTTTGGCAGAACTCGATTGATTGAAACTTACTATCCTAAACTCATTTATGAAATTGGACCTCTAGGGACTATCGCCTTTCTATTTTTTGTAACTGTGATTACTTTCACAGCTTTTAAAACTTACCGTTCCGTTAAAGACAAAAGTATCCGCAGTTTTGGGGCTTCTTTCTGGGTGTTTGTTTTGGTGATTAGTTACAACACCTATTATTATCCCCTCGATGTTGACCCGGTAGCGGTTTATTATTGGTACTTTGCTGGGGTTATCTATAAATTACCAGAAATTGATAAGCAAGAAATTAAACGACTCATAGAAGAAGGAGAATTAGATGAAGATGAAATCTAATATATAACAATCTTTTGATGAAAAACTTATCAAAAACTGGCAAGCATGATTAATAAATGCCTGGGAACACAGCCACAATTATTCCCCAAACACCTGGTGGTCTAGTTGGGTGTCTCCTGGTCTCTCAATTAGCTTTTTTGCCACAGTTAGGATAAACTATATTTATGGTATAGCACGGGTGAGCTGTTGATTAACTACGGCTTATTTAAGCCGTGGGAATATGCAATATCAATCATTAACCTTTACCCTCGACCTAATTAGCAAACAACAGGCAATTGATAGCCATGAAAATTATTGTCGCTAGTCACACTTATATTGTTGACCTCAACCGGGAGAAACTGCGGGTTTTAGCTAACCTTGAACCTGGTATTGAGGTGATCGTGGTTGTACCTCGTCTTTGGAACCCTGGCGGTGTCCAAAGTGAGCGGGTTAAATCTGAACCTGTGGATGAGGGGAATTTTCAGGTGGTTCCTATATCTAACCTCAGTCAAAATAACCAAGGTTTGCTCACTTTTGGTCTGGATCTAATTCCTCTGTTACAATCGTTTAAGCCTGATATTATCCAAGTAGAACAAGGGGCAAAAGCCTTAACATTTGCTGAATTTATTACTCTGAATAAACTGCTAGGAATAGGCGCTAAAAATGTGTTTTTTACCTGGTGGAATTTACCATATACTCTCAAATTTCCCGTGTCGCTACTGGAACAATATAACCTAGGTAACACTGATGGTATTATTGTAGGAAACCAGGATGGGGCGGAAATTTTGCGCGACCATGGATATCAAGGACCGATGGAGGTGATGCCCCAATTAGGAGTCGATGAAACCCTATTTAAACCGGAACCCCAACCAGAATTAAGGGCGGAACTAGGCATTGAACCCGATACGTTTGTGGTAGGGTTCGTTGGTCGGTTTGTGGAAGAAAAAGGACTCATCACCCTAGCTAAAGCATTAGCTCAGGTTAAACATCACCCTTGGAAATGGTTACTACTAGGGCGGGGAGAGTTGCGATCGCCACTTTTAGACCTAGCCCAAGAATTAGGCATTCAAGATAGGCTAATTATCGTTGAAAGTGTTGCCCATGACCGGGTTTGGCAATATATCAACGTCATGAATACCCTAGTTTTACCCTCAGAAACTACCTACAAATTTAAAACCCTAACTTCCGTGGGTTGGAAAGAACAATTTGGCCACGTTCTCATCGAAGCTATGGCTTGCCAAGTTCCCCTAATTGGTTCAGACTCTGGGGAAATTCCCTATGTAATTGACCAAGCTGGGTTAGTCTTCCCCGAAGGGAACCCCGAAGCCCTAGCCGACTGCCTCGAAAAGTTAATCAGTAACCCAGACCTTACCCAAGAGCTAGGTCAACGGGGATATGAGCGCGCCCAGTCCTGCTACACTAACCACGCCCTAGCCAAGCAACAGCTAGAATTCTATAAACAACTTTAACTCCAGGAAAATGCAGTATTTGCCAAGGACACAGGTTCCGCCATAGAAATTGGTAGTCTAAAATACCGATTTCTCTACAGTTACCCCTAATATTAGAAAGCGATCGCATTATGAAACCACCACTGGCAGCCCCAAATCCTTTCCGCGCTCTCAAGATTACTGACCAAAGCACTAACCAGACCATAAACTAGCCAAAGGCATATCTGAATGATTGTTTCAAGTTTATATTTAAGCTGCTGGGAATCAAATATTCACACTCAGAATATGTGGTCAAAGCCTGAGTGAGCAACTGCCAATAAACTGTGTACGGGAGTTTATGGAGAATAACTTGAAAATTCGTGATGCACTCGAAAACGATTTACCCCAAATTATCGAAATTTACAATTTAGCCGTTCCCCAAAAAATCGCCACGGCTGACCTAGAGCCAATTTCCGTTGAGAGTCGGTTAGGCTGGTATCGGGAATGTCAGTCAGCCCAACGTCCCCTATGGGTGGTGGAAATTGGCGATCGCATAATTGGATGGTTGAGCTTTCAAGCCTTTAAGAAGCGAGCCGCCTATGATGCCAGTGCTGAACTGAGTATCTACATCCACACCGACTATCAGGGACAGGGAATTGGCAAAAAACTACTCTATCAAGCCATAGAAGAAGGGCCAAAGTTTGGCTGTGAAACTCTACTGGCTCTAATTTTTGCCCATAACCAACCCAGCCTGAAACTCTTTGACAGTTTTGGCTTTCAACAATGGGGTTATCTCCCACAGATAGCTGTCATTGATGGAGTCAAACGGGATTTAGTGATTATGGGGCTGCACTTGTGTTGAGCCATGTTGAGCCAGAATATCCCGTAAGTGACCAACCACTTGCTCAGGCTGTTCGATCATGGCTAAATGTCCACAATTAGCAAGTTCAATCACATTTTGATAGCCACTGCGAAACAGATGATGAAAACTAGCCAGGTGGCGAACATATTGAGGTTCCATGATCTGATCGCACATTCCTGCCAAAAAATACACAGGCTGCTGTAATTGAGCCACCACTTGGGGGAGGCGATGCACTTCTGTCTCCGTAGTCGAATCCAATAAAGCACCTAAGGCCGCCTCTGGGTCCGCCATCACAAAATCAATTAATCGCTGGCGGCCCCATTCCCTAGAAACCGGACTAGCGACTTGCGCCCTGGTAAACAGCAAATCAATTAGAGGTAGGCAACAAAGCCATCGCGGACGAAACTTGACAATTTGTTCCCCTGTGACTCGGAAACGCTCAAATTCCTCTTTTAGGTAAATACCACCACCAGCATTCACGCAAACCACCCCCGCAATGCGATCACTCAATTGCTGTGCCGCTAATAGTGCGATCGTCCCCCCTAAAGAATGTCCCACAAGCCAAGCCTTAGAGATATTTAACTCCTCGAGTAATATCCCTAAATCCTGAGCATAAGAAGCCGGAGCATAGTCACAAGAATATGGATGGCGACTGGCTAACTGAGAATCGCCAAACCCTCGCAAGTCATAGCATAAGCACTGATACTGAGGTTTTAGGCGATCGATTACAGGTTGCCAATACCGACGACTCAGCAGCCAGCCATGAATAAATACAACAACATTGGACCCATCTATTGGCTCCGTCAGATCATAGGCGTGTCCAACGCTGTGGATTTTAATAGTTGCCATAGATAACATCCTACTCTGAATCCGTCACCAGCTAAAAACTTGCGTACTAAGCAGATGATTCCCCTATAATTGACATAATTAGGGGTCGAGAGAGATGTCACCATCTCCCCCTCCCATTCAGAACCGCACGTGAGAGTTTCCCCTCATACGGCTCCTAGTCTGATTGTTCCATTGTTATGGACACAGCGTTGGCGTTATCTAACGCCGTCTTATCATCGTGGCAGTGGCGGTGCAGTAGCTGAAGATTCTTGTATTCATCCTTTCCACCGTGGCTTCGAGCTACAATGTGGTCTACTTCAACTAGGTCTGATGGGGTAAAGTATTGCCCACACCAGGTACACCTGCCTTTTTGCTTTTTGAGTAGTTTGGCTACCTTTGCTGGCGTGTCGATTGCTTGTCCTTTTCTGGTTGCCCAGTAAGTCCAATTTCCGTCATAAAGTGTTGCTTCGGGGCGCACTAGGGTATGTCTGACAATCGGCGTGTAGTTATGTTTCCACAACTGATGACCGTCCTCGGTTTGGAATAACCAAGTTTCATGCCTTTCTTTCCCATTACTGAGCTTGACCGTTCCGGGTCTAAAGTATAGCACAAGACAGAACACTTAGGACGTATAATGGAGAGGACGAGATGACTAAGAAGACCAAAAATGCCAGCCCCCTATAGTTACGACCTCAGACAAAAAGTTATTGATGCCATTGAACTAGACGGTATGCCCAAAACAGAAGCCAGTCAAGTTTTCCATGTCAGCCGGAACACCATTAATCTCTGGCTGCAAAGAAAAGCACAGACCGGAGACTTCCTCCCTAAACCTCATCACCGACCTGGCAATAACCACAAAATTACCGACTGGCAAAAATTCAACCTACATTCCGCAGGTTGACAGGGAATAAAAGATATGGTGCTAGTCTAGGCTAGAAAGGGTTCCTTCGAGCGGTAGGCTCTGGCGATGCAGATTAAAAATTTAGACCATCTGGGTTTAGTGGCTGGAGTGATTGACGAACTTGGCCTGGTCGAGTTGACGGATAAGCGGATTGAACCTCATAGCTTGGAGCATGTGAGTGCCGGACAAGTGGTTAAAGCCATGATTTTGAACGCCCTAGGCTTTCTCAGTGCACCGTTGTATTTATTCAGCGAGTTTTTTGAGAGTAAAGCGGTGTCTCATCTGCTCGGGGAAGGGGTAGAGGCTCGTCACTTGAATGACGACCGCTTAGGTCGAGTGTTGGATGAACTCTACGCAGAAGGGACGACATCATTTTTTCTCCAGGTGGCGCTCCAGGCTGTGGAACGATTTGGAATTGATATTCAACAGCGTCATCTCGATGCCACCTCGATCTCAGTAGAAGGGAAGTATCAGCGGTGCTCGAAGGGGAAATCCGAGGTAGGACTTGAGTCAGCTCCCCCCGGTGAGACATCAGCAGAACCCAGCCCAATTCGGCTGTGTCGAGGCTATTCCCGAGACCATCGTCCAGATTTGAAACAGTTTTTGATGACTCTAGTCTGTGCCGCCGACGGTGGCGTGCCGCTATGGTTGCAGTTGGCCAGTGGCAATGAACAGGACACTCAGCAGTTTGCAGAGGTGCTCAAGGCGTTTGGTGACCAATGGACTAGCGACGGTATCGTTGTGATGGATGCCGCCTTTTACACAGCAGCCAATCTGCAGCAGATGGAGACCACGGGGTGGCTATCACGGGTGCCGCTGACCCTAAAAGCGGCTCAAGAGCTGGTGCACAGCGATGTCACCCGACTGACTGAAGTCCCCTGCAACTCCAAGGATTACCGGATGTGGGAGATTGAGCAGACCTATGCCGGAGTGCGCCAGCGCTGGCGCCTCGTCGAAAGCCAAACCCGCAAAGCCAATGCCGACCTCTGGCAACCCGAATTAGAGAAGCTCGAACACCGCCTCAACCGCCAATTGAAAAAGCTGACCCAGCGGGTCTTTGCTTGCAAACCCGATGCCCTCGAGGCCTTGATGCAGTTTCAAGATGGACTCGAGGTGCATCAGCTCACTCAGGTCTCCCTGGAGACGGTGCGGGCCAAGCGACCCCCCGGTCGTCCCGCCAAATCCGCCGAACCCACCCCAGTTCAGGGCTATCGGCTCCAGGCCACGTTACAGCAGACCGCCACGGCGGAAGACCGCTTTAGCCGTCAGCGTAGTCGCTTTATTCTAGCCACCAATCAACTGGAGCAATCCCTCTGGCCGGCTCAGACCTGCTTGAGCGAATATATAGCACAAGACAGAACACTTAGGACGTATAATGGAGAGGACGAGATGACTAAGAAGACCAAAAATGCCAGCCCC